>JAYTHN010000177.1:0-4885 GCA_043732505.1 Methylotenera sp. | reverse complement strand
GTTGAACCAGCACCAGTAGTTGAAGAAGGTCATGCCGTTAAATCGCCAATGGTTGGCACGTTCTACCGCTCACCCTCGCCAGATGCAAAATCTTTTGTACAAGTAGGCGATACCGTGGCAGTGGGCGATACGCTGTGCATTATTGAAGCAATGAAGCTGTTAAATGAGATCGAATCAGATAAAGCAGGTGTTGTTAAAAAAATCTTATTAGATAACGGCGTAGCAGTTGAATACGGCGAACCCCTCTTTATTATTGCTTAAGCATAGGATTAAATTTACATGGCTATGTTTGACAAAATCTTAATCGCGAACCGCGGTGAAATCGCCTTGCGTGTACAGCGCGCTTGTCGCGAACTCGGTATTAGAACGGTTGCAGTACATTCTGAAGTTGATCGTGAAGCTAAATATGTAAAACTTGCAGATGAATCTGTTTGCATAGGGCCTGCGCCCTCTAGCCAAAGTTATTTAAACGTGCCTGCTGTGATAAGCGCGGCTGAAGTGACTGATGCACAAGCGATTCATCCAGGCTATGGTTTTTTATCTGAGAACGCTGACTTTGCTGAGCGTGTTGAACAAAGTGGCTTTGTATTTATTGGCCCTAAAGCTGAAACGATTCGCTTAATGGGCGATAAAGTATCTGCGAAAGATGCCATGCGAAAAGCTGGTGTACCTTGCGTGCCAGGTTCTGAGGGCGCACTTTCGGATGACCCTGCTGAAATCATTAAAACGGCTAAACAAGTCGGTTACCCAGTCATTATTAAAGCGGCTGGCGGTGGCGGTGGACGTGGCATGCGAGTGGTACATACTGAAGCAGCGTTACTAACTTCAGTGAATATGACCAAGGCAGAAGCGCAAGCAGCTTTTGGTAACCCAGTGGTTTATATGGAGAAATACCTAGAGAAGCCACGTCATATTGAAATTCAAGTATTAGCCGATCAACATGGCAACGCAGTGTTTTTAGGTGAGCGTGATTGCTCTATGCAACGTCGTCACCAAAAAATTCTTGAAGAGGCGCCAGCACCTTTATTAAACACTAGGTTACGTGACAAAATTGGCGAACGATGCGCAGAAGCCTGTCGTAAAATTAAATATCGCGGTGTTGGTACTTTTGAATTCTTATATGAAAACAATGAGTTTTACTTCATTGAAATGAATACACGCTTGCAAGTAGAGCACACCGTGACAGAAATGATCACAGGTATAGACTTAGTACATCAACAAATTTTTGTAGCAGCGGGTGAAAAACTTAAATTCCGTCAAAAAGACATTGTGCTCAAAGGCCATGCCATTGAATGCCGTATCAATGCTGAAGATCCATACACCTTTGTGCCATCGCCAGGCAAAATCAATAAATTTCACATGCCAGGCGGCCCAGGCGTACGTATTGATACACATGCTTACTCTGGTTATACGGTGCCACCAAATTATGACTCTATGATTGGTAAATTGATTACATATGGTGACACACGCGAACAAGCCATAGCCCGTATGCGTATTGCTCTATCTGAAATGATGATAGATGGTATCAGCACTAACTTAGCGCTACATGCTGATTTAATGGCTGATGCCGCGTTCCATTTAGGCGGCACTAGCATTCATTACCTTGAGCAAAAACTTGGTATCTATAACAAGTAAGTCTAATCAATATACGTAAGTAGGTTAAGCATGGCTTGGGTATCGCTAAAAATTGAAGCACAAGATAACAGCGCTGATTTAATTAGCGATACACTCATGGGGCTCGGTGCGCTTTCAGCAATTATTGAAGATGCGAATGCTAATACGCTAGATGAACAGCCAATATTTGGTGAGCCTGGCGACCCACCACCTGGTATTTGGCAACAAAACTTGGTGAGCGCCTTATTTGATGAAGGTATTGATGTCAGTAAGATCATGGCTGACTTACAACATGAAACTAAGCTTGCTAACTTGCAATACTCCACTGAAAGTATTCAAGAACAAGACTGGGTGCGTGCCACACAGTCTCAGTTTAACCCTATTAAAATCACTGACAATTTATGGATAGTTCCTAGTTGGCACAGTGCACCTAATACTAATGCAATCAATATTGTTTTAGATCCTGGATTGGCTTTTGGTACTGGCAGCCACCCTACTACGCATTTATGTCTAGTATGGCTTACACAAAATGTTTCTGCACAAAATACTGTATTAGACTACGGCTGTGGCTCTGGGATTTTAGCGATTGCGGCTAAAAAATTAGGTGCAAGTCATGTGGTAGCTACAGATATAGACCCGCAGGCGATTCAATCAAGTTTGTATAACGCTGAACAGAATCATGTAACGGCTGAGTTTTACAATGCCGCTCAATATCAAACACAAATATTTGATATTGTAGTCGCTAACATTCTCTCTAGCGCGTTAAGTGTATTAGCTCCAGCACTAGCAAAATCATGTAAGACGGGCGGTAAAATCGCCCTTTCTGGAATTTTAAAAGAGCAAGCTGCTGATGTTTCTGCTATTTATGCGGAATGGTTTACGATGAATGCGCCGCAATATATGGATGCTTGGGTGCTGCTCACAGGCACTAAAAAATGAGTTCCATCACCAACTGTCCTGTTTGTCAAACGCAGTTTGTTGTAACTGATGAGCAACTTAGCCAGTACAAGGGCAAAGTAAGATGTGGTAATTGCCTCAATGTTTTTGATGCCACAGTACAGATTGTTGAATTAGAAGAAACCCAAACTGAGACTGATTTAAGCGCTTTAAATGAAACAACATCTTACGATATTGCGCTTGAACCAACACTACAAGATAATTATGGTAATGAATCTGGTATCAATGAAATATTCACTCATAAAGATATAGACCTAGAATCTACAAAAGCTAAAGGTAGTAAAACCGAAAAAAACCTAAATTTTATCCCGCCTAGCCAGCCTAGCAATTTTGATGACTTAGCTGATAAATCTAAACTCAAACCTAAAAAAATCTTTAAAAAATCTCGTATTTGGTTGATAGTTTTATTTGCTTTAATTTTGTTATTCGTTGCAATTGCACAAAGTTTTTATTTTTTACGCAACGATATCGCTATTTATTATCCCAAAACAAAACCATATCTTGTAAAAATTTGTGAAAAACTAGCTTGCAGCATTGATTTACCAAAGAAGATTGAGTTTATTGTGATTGATGATTCAGATATTCAAGATGATGCGGATTACGCAGGCCTAATGCATCTATCTAGCACGTTAATCAATCAAGCTAGCTTTCAACAAGCCTACCCAAACTTAGAACTTACATTAACTGATACTGAAGATAAACCAAAGTTAAGGCGTTTTTTCAAACCTATTGAATATCTACCAGCCCATACTAATATCGCCAAAGGTTTAGCGCCAGGTGAAGAAGTTAAAATCAAATTAGCGATGACAACTCATGGCGAAACGGTTGTAGGCTATCGTGTTTTTGTGACTTATTAGGCTTAATAAAAACTCTAATGAAAATAATGACTGCTATTTAATAACTTTACATAGTTTGCTATTGCAACAGTTCTATATTGTTAAAGTAATAAACTATGTAGTATCTAATTAAAAGAACATTTAGGAGAATTATTATGTGGACAATTCCAGCAGCTACAGAAATGCGTTTTGGTTTTGAAGTTACAATGTACGTAATGAACAAGTAATTGAATAAATAAACAAAACGTATTTAAGAAGGACGCTTTGGCGTCCTTTTTTATTGTCTAAAATTTTATTGTTTAAAAGTTGTATCTTTTAAATTAACACTAAACATTCAGACTTTATTTCTTTAATTGCATCGGCCAAACAATTCACGGCCAACTCCCTAGCATAGCTTTTGCGCCACGCTAGCGCTATTCTGCGCACAGGTACTGGGGATGCAAATGGAATAACTTTTACAAGCGGATTCACATAGCGCTCTGTTGCTGCGCTGCACGGCAGTACGGTGATTCCTAAGTTTGAGGCCACCATATTACGAATAGTCTCTAGCGAGTTACCTTGTAGCATTTGTCCTTTGCGTGATAAATCTGGGCAGGCTTGCAATACTTGGTGGCTATAACAATGGCCGCTATTAAGCAACAGCACGTTTTGATCGGCTAACTCTGCTGCCTTAATAGACGTTCGATTCGCCCAGGGATGGGCTACTGGCAACATCACCACATATTTTTCATCATATAGCGGCATGGTTTTAATACCTGCGGCTTCAAATGGCAAAGCAACTATCGCAGCATCAATCACGCCACTTTTAAGTTGCGACTCAAGATGCGCAGTTAAATTCTCTTCAATCTCTAACGGCATCTCTGGTGCCGTGTTGCGCAATATTGGGATAATTTCTGGAAGCAAATAGGGGCCTACTGAGTAGATTAAGCCCAACCTAAACGCCCCGCCAAGCTGATCATCGCCCTGTTTTGCGATTTCACGTATGTGCGCGACTTCTTCAATCGCACGAATCGCTTGCTCGATAATCTGCTCACCTATCGGCGTTGGGCTAACGTCTGTACGGCTACGCTCAAATATCAAGACACCCAAATCTTCTTCTAACTTCTTAATTGCCAAGCTCAATGCGGGCTGGCTAACAAAACACTTTTCTGAAGCACGCCTGAAATTACGTTCTTTTGCGACTGCCACCACAAAACGCAGCTCACTTAATGTCATGATTATATTTCCTAATACTTAATTAATTACGATAAGTTTAGCATATCAATTAGTTTAGAACATTCAATTATACAAATCAATAATAATTATTTATTATTCGTTATCTTATGATTATATATATTAATTAATAAAACTAACTAAGGAGAACCGCTATGGCACAAAAAACGCAACAATTTTTGTCTACAATGTTAAATCATGCTGATAATGCGCATCTAATTTTTTCAAGCAGTGCTTTAGAACTGCTGGCAAATTATGGCCAAGCA
>JAYTHN010000176.1:0-1378 GCA_043732505.1 Methylotenera sp. | reverse complement strand
CTGGGCCTATGCCTGCTGGCTCACCCGCGGTAATGGCAATGCAAGCTAATTTCGTACGCACACTATTTTAAAAATTAAATGAAAGTCGACATTAAATGGCGATGATAAATTAAAACTTGTCTTCAAGTTTAAGCTCTACATAGGCACGGTCGCGGAGTTCGCGTATCCAATCTTGATAAGCTTCATCTGCTTTGCGGGTACGAATTTCTTGACGCGCTTTCAATCGTGCCGCTTCTTTACTCATATCTTGCTTGCGACGCTCAATTACTTGGATGACATGCCAACCAAATTGGGTCAGTACTGGCTCGCTAATTTGCCCGTCTTTAAGTCCGTTCATGGCTTTTTCAAATTGCGGAACGGTATCGCCTGGATTGACCCAACCTAAATCACCACCGTTTGATGCGGTACTGTCTTCTGAAAACTGTCTTGCCAATGCTTCAAATTTCTCACCATTATCAAGTCGTTCTTTAATATTATCCATTTTAACTTTGGCATCTTTTTCAGACATGACCTCTGAAAGTTTGATAAGAATATGACGCGCATGCGTTTGGTCAATGACTAATGGGGAGCTGCCACCGCGCTTATTTGTAAGCTTAAGAATATGAAAACCATTTGGGCTGCGCAATGCGGGTGAAATATCACCAACTTGCATCGCTTTCAAGGCATCTAAAAACAAAGCAGGCATTTGCGCACCACTTTTCCAGCCTAAATTTCCGCCTTCTAAGGCATTTGGTGCATCTGAAAAGCTAGCAGATACTTTAGCGAAACTAGTACCAGCTTGCAGCTGGGCAAAAGCCTCGTCTACCTTTGCTTTCGCTTTTTGCACATCTTCCGTTGCACCTTCTTCAGGCGTACGGACTAAAATATGTGAAATCTCAAACTCATCTTGGCTTTCGTTGCTAGAAGCTTGCGTTGTTAGATAGTTATCAATTTCAGATTCAGTGACATTCACACGGCCATCCACTTCGCGCTCACGCAAGCGTGCAATGGTAATTTCACTACGGATATCTGACCGAAACTTACTCATGGTGATACCGTCTTTAGCCAGCGCTTCACCAAATTCCGTCAGTGTCATTTGGTTTTGTTCAGCAATACGCTCTACAGTTCTATCTAGTTGATTATCATCCACTTTTAAGCCTGTTTGTGCTGCGTACTGTAACTGCAACGCATCTGAAATCAGGCGTTCTAGAATTTGCTTACGCAATACACTTTCTTCAGGTAATTCGGTGCCTTGCTTTTTAAATTGTACCGTTACACTACGAATGCGGCTTTCTAATTCTTGTTCTGTTACCACTGTTTGGTCAACGATTGCGACGATACGGTCTAGTTTAATGATTTCTGCAGCTTGCACATTAAAATTGCTTACTGGTAAAAGCAG
>JAYTHN010000175.1:0-1390 GCA_043732505.1 Methylotenera sp. | reverse complement strand
TACCGCTTGCGGCTTTTGCGTGGTTGCGGCGTTATCAAACCAAATTAGTGGACGACCATTCACTAGCTCACGTAAAATTGGAAAATCCTTGCGCACTAGATTAGCATCAAATGCTGGATGTGCTGATTCACCAATAGGCGTGTTCTGTGAAAGATTCGGCGTGCCTTGTAAAAAGTAGTAAGCAGAATTTGGCTGAGCATTAGGTTGAAGATTAGAAACAAGTTGGTTGTTAGATAGAGGTTGGCTCGCAGATAAGGGCTCCCCACTAGCGGCCGACTTAATACTCGTATCTGCCAATAACGCGTTAAGTTGCGCTTGCTGTGGAAGATCTATACCACCTAACAACTGACTCACTTCTAGCTGATTTTCAAAACCTGATGCATATTGCAAATGCGCCATAATTAAATCATCGAGACTTTTAGCATTGGCCGCACTGGTAAGTGACGACACAAATGATGGTGCAAATGATGAAAAATCTGATAAGCTGAATTGAGGCTGATGCGCACCGCCAGTTGGCTCGCGTGCATCGGATAAAGAAGCGGTCGACGGGATTTCATCTTGCTTTTTACCAAAGGCGCCAGCTGGGAAGCCCTCTGCATATAGTTCGCTAGCAATTTTAGATAATTCTGCAACATCTAAATGCCCAGTCTGACTTGCTTCACGACCAATTGCCAGGCCAGCAGCCATACGCGGATGCTCACCTGGCAAAGACGCTAGTATGGCCTCTGGCTCAAACGATGACAAATCATGCACGCTGGCTAAATCCAAATTATTTCCAGAGAGTCCATTATTTATAGTCATAGTAGTTGCCTACTTCAACTTTTCTAGCACTGCAATGGCATCATCGGTCAACACCGCCAATGAACAATAGAGTGAAACCAAGTAAGAAGCAATGGCTTTATAGTTGATACCCATAAAACGCACAGACAATCCCATGCTTTGTTGGCAAGGTAAGTTTGGTTGGTATAAACCAACTACACCTTGACGACTTTCGCCAGTGCGCAATAACAAGATATTCGTTTTGCCTTTAGTTACTCTCAATTTATCGCAAGGGATAATCGGCACACCGCGCCATATGATGAACTGTGAACCAAACAACGCAACGGTTGGCGGCGGCACGCCACGACGTGTACACTCGCGGCCAAACGCAGCAATCGCTTGTGGATGTGCCAAGAAAAACGCTGGTTCTTTCCATACTTTTGATAGCAACTCATCAAAGTCATCTGGTGTTGGTGAACCAGTGCGAGATTTCACTTTTTGTGAAGTAGCAACATTATTCAACAAACCATATTCAGCATTATTGATGAGTTCACTCTCTTGACGTTCTTTAACCACTTCAATCGTTAAACGTAATTGTTCTTTGATTTGGTTATGTGGGCTGCTATATAAA
>JAYTHN010000174.1:0-1391 GCA_043732505.1 Methylotenera sp. | reverse complement strand
TTAAAGGCAGTTATGCAGCTTTAGTGGCTACTGCCAATGATCAGGAAATAAAAAAGGGCAACTTGAAACAAGTGCCCAGTTTTATACACGATTGGTGCCCGGAGCCGGAGTCGAACCGGCACACCCATAAGGCGAGAGATTTTAAGTCTCTTGTGTCTACCAATTTCACCACCCGGGCGGATGTAAGTAGCTATGTTTCACTCGGAAAGTATTCTAACACTTGCTGAGATTTTGTCAGCAAAATTTCACAGATTTTTTATTTATTTTTCACATTATATAAATATATTTTTTATATAGCTTTGAGTGTTCAAAAAGAAAATGCTAGCTAAAGATTTGAAAATAAATTTTCAAACAAAAAAGCATATTACTTTGTAGGCAATATGCCTTTAAAAGACTAGCTGTAATGCTGACTATTTATCGGCAAACTCTCGCACGATTTGCCACTGGCTATTAATGCGTTCAAACTGCAGTTCTTTGTTCACTGTATCGCTAAAACCTTTATTAACAATACGTTTCATATTACAAACTTCACAATCAGTGTCTGCTGTCTTTTTCATTGTGTAAGAGGTTACACTGTAGTCCTGCTTAAACTTAGCATTTGCTTTGTCGCCATCGCAAGTGACTTGTAAGTCATCCACTTTAAGACCAATTTTACAGTTAGTACTTAAACGCTCACAACGTTGCTTAACCCAAGCTGCTTTGTCTAGTGAACCTTCAGGCGAAAATTTATCGGCATAAAATTTCAATAATTATTTGCATCTTTTTGACGCCATGAGGTCGCCCTATCATTCACGCGGTTAGTGACATCAGCTACGCTACAACTGGGCGCAACCATCTCTGGCGTTGCACCAGAACCTTTAGTTACTGATGATAATGAGTTTGTTAACGGTTTAGCATCTGCCAGTAAAGCTGCTTTATCAACAGTAACTTGTACTGGTGCAATGGCTTGACAGACATTTTCGCTATCCATATATGATTCTCGTTTATATTCGGGTAAATTACCACGTGCAACCCCTATTTTATTCAACAACTCACCTTGAACAGCATATGTTCTAGCGTATGCCGTTTAGATATCATATTCAGTATTACCAAGCGCACGTTTAGTTTGAAAATACTCATTTTCACTATCTAGTAAATCTAATAAGGTGCGCTGACCAATATCAAATTGCTTGCGATAGGCTTCATGTGCATTTTCAATTGAGTTTTTATACTGTGTTCGATAAGTAAGTTGTTCTTTTAATTGTTCTATATCGTTGTAAGCAATTACTAGTAATTGACGCGTATCAACGCACGCTTTATCCCGCATATCTTGAGAGTTATTTAATTTTTGTGCAGTTGATTTAATTTGGTTTTTATCAGAAAAACCATTAAATAGATTGAAATCTATTGTA
>JAYTHN010000173.1:0-1393 GCA_043732505.1 Methylotenera sp. | reverse complement strand
AAAAAAATAAAAATTAAAGGTTTAACGATGAACTTACGAGTCCTTTTATTGTGTTTGGTTATTCTGCCTTCAATAGCAAGTGCTGAAATTTATAAGTGGAAAGATAAGGACGGTAATTATCGTTATAGCGATGTGCCACCACTCTCCAATGTTAAAAAAGAAGCATTAGTAGGCAAGAAAATACCTAAGACTACTGGTTTAGCACCTTTAACTGCTGTTGAGGGTGATGCGACTAGTGCTGCTAATAGGCAAAAAATGATAGACAACGATAAGGTTGCAGGTGGTAAACCTAGCGTTAAGGATCAGCCTATGAGCAAGGATGAAGCTGCAGCTAAACGTGCTAAAAATGCAGAAGCGGAAAAAAATGCTGATGAAGTAGCAAAACAAAAACAAGAGAATTGTTTAGCGGCTAAAGCTAATCTTAAAACACACACTGTTGGTGGACGCATAGCAAGAACAAATGCAAAGGGTGAGCGAGAAAATCTAAGTGATGCAGATATCAAAAAAGGTATTGTTGACTCTAAAGCAGAGATTGATAAATATTGTGATGAATAAATATATTTATTTCTAACATTAATCTAAAGCGGCGGGTCTCAATTTACTATTCACGGCTTTTTCCTCAGCCACGCGCTGCTTACGTACTTCTTTAGGATTTGCTATCAACGCCCGATAAATTTCAACTCGGTCTAAATGACGTAATGATGTATCCAATTTGATAAGCTTGCCAAACAGCCCGATTTTATTAATGTATAAATTAATTTCAGGGTACCTATCTAAAATGGTAGAAGCTTTAATAGCTTGTTCTGCTGTAATTTGAGAATTCATTTTAACTTTTAAAATTAGTTGTTCTGAAGATAGTGCATAAGCAACTTCAACCATAATTTCAGTCTGATTTCTGTATTCCATCTGGCTATGTTCTATGACTGATTTTCAGGAAATTTATGCAATATAATTACGTAAGTTAATCATCATGCAGATAATGATCATTTTTTGTAAATAATATCTGCGCGGCTAACAAAGCCGTCTACAAACGTATTAGCGATATGGTTAAACACTGGCGCAATGATTTTCTCTAAAAAACCATTTGAAAATTCATAATTAAGTCTAAATTCAATTTTACAGGCTTCGTCACTTAGTTCTATAAAGTGCCAAACACCTTCTAGTTGCTTAAATGGACCGTCTTTTAGTTTAATTTCCATTAAATTTATTTCGGTTTTATGGTTCTCAGTTGTGAATTTTTGACGTAAGCCGTGAAAAGCAATATGTAAAGTTGCAATGGTGGATTTTTCATCCTGTTTAATCAAATCAACGCCGCCGCACCAAGGCAAAAATTCAGGGTATTTTTTTACGTCATCCACCAGCGCATACATCTGGCTAGCTGAATGATTGATAA
>JAYTHN010000172.1:0-1393 GCA_043732505.1 Methylotenera sp. | reverse complement strand
CGTTATTGATATCGTAGGGTGAAAGCTCTAAAGTTACTTTGTCACCAGCCAAAATACGGATGTGATTTTTTTTCATTTTGCCGCCAGTATACGCAATTAGCTTGTGGCCATTGTCTAGCGTTACACGGTAGCGTGAATCTGGTAATATTTCCATTACCACACCACTCATTTCAATTAATTCTTCTTTAGCCAAAGCTGTTTATCCAGTAATAATTTTAAGAACTTCTCAAGTACTTATATTAAGCATCAATCTTAAACAAGATTGAGTATTTGCGAATGTTTTGCTAAATGCTCGCGCATTATAGCCTTCATGACGCTATTTGGCAACAGGACGGTATAGAGAATTTACAGGCTCAATTAGCTGAAAAACAACAGTATTTACTAATAAAATAACATTTTGTTACGTTTATTTAAATAATGCTTGACACAGCATTTGATTACCAGTAAAAAGTAGTTAAGGCGTTTGGATGTTTATTTGTTCAGTTCTCAAGACTAATTATTTAAAAATCCCATTCATTTAGGGTGCCTCCCTTTTTTAAAGTATGGAATAAGATATGGCTACAGGTTTAGTTAAATGGTTTAATGACTCTAAAGGTTTTGGTTTCATTACTCCTGATGCAGGTGGTGATGATTTATTCGCACATTTTTCAGCAATTGTTGATAGCGGTTACAAAAGCTTGAAAGAAAATGAGCGCGTAAGTTTTGATGTAACAGATGGACCTAAAGGTAAACAAGCTTCTAACATCCAGAAAGCTTAGTAACTCAGCATCCAAAAAAATGGTCCTTCACTGGGCCATTTTTTTCACTTTTTTTTGGTGATTTTATTGCATCAATTGATTTAATATTTTTGTATTTGTTTCATATTAAATCTGCAAAATTGATCTGTAATCACTTCCAGATATCACTTGCATTATTAAAGGCTCTTAGAGCTTAGGTCATTTTGAAAAGTGTTTTTTTCGCTTTAAGTTAGTGCATTCACCCAAAATTTTTCGAGTTTTAAGTTTTAGGTTAATGACTTTAAGCTAGTTGCCAGCTGATGATGAATTTTCTTAAAAATCACTATTAAATTAATGCACCTAAATATAGCTTTAGCACCAAATTGTGCACGGTAGTGATTCAGCGTGAATTAAAATTTTAGTTTGATAACAAGCTATTTAAAGGCTGATGCATTCAAGTAGCTTGTTTTAAGAGGATGGCTGAATATAAATCGAACTATTGAGTACTTAACAACCAATTAACGTAAACCACCAACATATTTATTTGGATTCATTATTTCTTCTTCCACCTCTGTTTCATCAGGTATGTCTACAGCAATTGGTTTTGTGATAGCTTGTATTGTCGGTGATTTAGTTTGAAATGTCGTAGGCGCAAGTCCTGTTAGTTTTAAAGCCGC
>JAYTHN010000171.1:0-15052 GCA_043732505.1 Methylotenera sp. | reverse complement strand
GCACCCTTAGAGTTTGTGGCGAAGCCCCAACAGGGGAGGCAGGCGTAAAAGTATAGCTTCTTTCAGTTAACGTTTGGTCTAGCAAAGCTAGCATTGGCTGCATATGCAGAAGGCCTATCCCAAATACCATAAGCATAGTTAGTAGAAGTATCTGTATTATCGGCAGTGGTATAGTTTTGACCTGTTGCAAATGTCACTATGCGACCTCCATATGGATGTTGCTTAAAAGCTGGTGCCATTGTGATTGGGCGTGCAGGATTAGTAGTATAAAGTTTTGTAGGTGTTGAGGTTAAATCTGAAAGATCAAACTTCCATAGATTGCCATCTAAATCACCCGCATATGCAGTGTCTTTTATACCATCAGTATTTGTATCCACTAAAGTGGGGGGAGGACAAACCATTAGGGCTAGTGGTACTTCCAGAACCTGTATCCATTTCACCTAACTTTGCACCAATAACTGGATTAATGATAAACAAGGTTGCATGGCCATTGCCAGCAATGTTAGCGCCACTGTTACATGCGTTAGTACAACCGTTATTGTAACCATTACTAACAACAAGTGCATTTGTACCATTTGGCAATATTATTAACACTGGTGTGCCATAAGTAAGGCCTAAATTAGCAAACCCAGCACTTGCGTTGTTAATCTCCCAAAGAATTTTAGTAGCAGCATCTGTTTCTGAAGTAGGTACAGCTGTAATATCAAGCCCATACAAGCCCATACCACCACCCAAACCACCGACTAATATACTTTGAGTGTCATATTTTCGAGCAGCTAATTGACCGTCGACAAAATACTTATGGGCATAGGGATTAACTTTAAGAAGCGGTAGTTTTGGAATCAATACAGAGGGGATATAAGCAAAACGCTCAGCGCCTGTGACTGCATTAAAAGCATGCAACATACCATCGTTAGCACCTACAAAGACGGTTGTATTTGTACCGTCATCCCAATATTTGGGTGTTCAATGAATAATATCTCCGAGCACAGTAGCGCGCGGTAGCTATTACCATTTGGCACTTCATTATTACCATCCCCACGGACATAGTTAAGCACAGGAGAGTTAGATGCAGAAGCTGAATCTAAGGCTGTCTTTTATGCGGCAGTAAGGCTGCCCCATACAAATGGAATATCTGCACTAGCATTTCTCGTCACAATGTAACGGCCTGTTGCATTCCAGACTCCAGCTAGAGACTCGTTTTGAGCATTAATTTGGGCAGCCGCGCCTCCAGACCAGCTGCTTGTAGTAGATACTCGACCACTACCATCAATTGGAAAAGAGTTTAAGTTTCCACTCCAGTCGGATGTGCTGTAGTTAATAGTAAATACTGCTTGCGCTTGAATTTGAGCTGCAGTAGCAGTTGATCCAAAATTTTGTAATTAATAAACAGATGCCACAGGTGATCCTACGTAACCTACAGGCTGAGTGACGTAAGTACTGCTTTTACCAAATCGGGCGGAAAAGGTACTGCTGCTAAAACGGCTACAGGTAGTAACCATAATAATTTTATGGCTGTATTTTTTTGGTAATTTCATGGTATTTCTCCTAATGCGATTTTGCGGCATTTTTCTTCTTAAGTTTAGTGATTTGGTTTATAACCCAGGACACGATACAGGTCTATATTTATATGCACTTTGAATGAAAACTACAGAGCCATCTTGAGCTACGCCACGCGCCGATATAAGATATATGACTATTGGACATATTCTGCCGTCTTGACCACCGTTAGAGTAATCTAAAAGCTCAACAAGATACCTTGGCTGGAAATTCCAGCCAAAGTAAATGTAGTGGTTACAGGTGCAATAGGTGCTGCAAAAGTACGCGTTTTAGATGTGTTACTTAAAGTTCCATCAGACCAACGTGGCGCATCTGAAGCAACAGGAATGCTACAAAATCCGTTGGTATAGGAAGTAGTAAAGCTTGCTGGGGTAAAGGGGTCAATAGGTGCAGCTAATCCTGTAGCAAATAACGATATTTCGGTATCACGTAGTACTGCTTCGGTAGCTTGTAAAGCTAATTGCCGATTACGTGTATTTGATACCATACGCTCTTCGAGCGTTGAATTGCGCATGACTGCTACCACTATAATAGTGAGAATCACCAAAAATATCATGCCTGTTAGCAGGACTACGCCCTTTTCTTTTGGTAGTTTATTTTTTAAAAAATGACTAGGCATAATGATCCTTCAGATTGATTTCTAAAGGTAAAAGTCGCTGTATAAACCTGACGCAGGTACCCATCGGTACTCATTACTTGAACACCATTATATGTATAAGTTTGTCTACCATTTGTCGTCGTGTTTAGCGAAGGGCCCCTAACAAGTAAGCTTACGCGCACAGCGACTATCTGAGCAAGTTGTGCTCCAGTAGGCGCTGTAATATATGAGCTGACTAAACCTGGTGTTGTAGTGTAAATGCCGTAATCAATCTGCATATCTTCAATATTATCAACCACCACTGTTCCATTAGAGGTAAGTGCAGTGCCAGTTACTGCAAAAGCTTAAGTCAACAATACTGTGTTATTAACTCCAGCCCCTACAGCAGTACCAGTACAATTGGTTTCACCGCCAGCACTTACGCCAGATACTAGATAGCCTTGTTGCGATTCGTAATTCACCGTAATGCTATCAGGTGCATTACTTGAGCCATCTATTCCACTTTACGCAGTAACTACCGTACCCGAAGCATTTTCCAAGGGCACTGAGTTAATTGTATTGTATTCACTGCGGTAGCCAGCTTGCCTAACCACCTTGCCTATTAGCTCTAAAGCATTGCTGCCACTTTCCTGCATCCGTGACACATCGTAAGTTGTACGATTGATTTGTCGGCTACCAAGAAAAAAATAACCTAATGCGATTAGTATGACAATACCAATTGCCATGGATATCATCAACTCGATTAAGCTAGCACCTGTTTGAGTATGCAAACGGTTAAAAAAACGTTTAGTTTTCATAATCTTGTTTCTACCGTAAGTTGCTGGGTTTGTGCATTAACACGATTAGCATTCGCTGCGGTATTATTACCAGATACAGCTCTAGAATCATCCCATTGGACTGTTATAGTCACTTTTTTAGTTGCACTGTTAACTGCCACCGCGCCAGTGCCAGAAGGTAGTGCATTTGCGAGCGCATCTCTCCATGCGGTAAGGTCATTTGCGGGTACTGTAGTACCAGAAGGGTTAAGACCTATTGCTAAATAGTAAGGTAATGTAGAAAGTTCAGCAGTAGCTCTATTGGCACGCATGTTATCTATAATGTCGTTAACTAACCAGCTGGCCTGAGAGCGCGCATAAGAACTGCTATTACTTTTTAGACCATTTGCAATAATGCCAGCAATACCTAATAAGCCAAAACTAATGATAATCATCGTCACTAAAACTTCCAAAATGCTGAATCCATTTTGTTTACGCATATTCATACCCAATTTAACTACAAGGAGCAGGATCAATCGTTACAGTCGGTCTACCCGTACCAACATTTAAGATGATGTCTCTACCATCAAATGCGGTATTGCTAGCACATAAATTAAAAGTACCTGACTGCGGGGATTGACCATTTGCGGCATAAGAAACAAAATTTGTTAACCAGTATCGCCAACAAAAGTACTGCTGCCAGTTAATGCAGGATGCACTCTTAATACCGTATCACCTGCATCCTCTGTTCCAGCTGTACTAGCATCAACGAAAACAATCAATCCTTGCGCCCAAGTGCCTGTTGCTATACAAGTAGCATTGTCTGAGTTTTTACAGATAGTGACTCTCGCATTGCGCTTAACTGCTTCTGAACGAGTAAAATACATTGCAGTTACAAACTCACTTGTTTGAGTGCTTACGCGTGAACTTGCAACCAATTGCTGATAATTAGGGATTGCAATCGACGTTAGAATACAATAATGGCAATTGTTACCATTAACTCAATTAACGTAAATCCATTGCCATATAACTTTTACATTTATTAATACCTTTTAGCATTAGTTTGATACTTACTTAATGCCCAACAAAAATACCAGCGCGAAATGACAAACGGGTAAAATGCACTTATGAATGGTAGTTTCATTTATATTATCAATACATAACAATCATTAATCGGTGGATCAAACCTTCCATGATAAAGATGCCTTAAATCTGACAATAATTGTTTATGTTATTATAGCTAATAAGTAAATTTAACAAAATTGAGATTTAGATGCGAATATTTTTTATTGCTTTATATATCTGCTGCATTTGCACATTGACGGTTGGCTGTGGTACTAAAGGCCCTTTATATATTCCTGAAAAACAATACCCTCAAGAAACGCCGGTAAAAAACTAAATTCGACCCTCTAATTCCATTTTATTTAAGTTGTTAACGTGAATTCCTTTACTCTCAAAAATACCTCTCTTCATGCTGAAAATGTTTCACTAAACCAAATTTCTGAGGAGTACGGTACACCTTGTTATGTCTACTCTAAGTCCGCATTAACAAATGCATTTAAAGACTTTAGCGCGGGCTTCGCTGGCACTAATCATTTAGTATGCTTTGCGGTTAAAGCAAATCCTAGTATCGCCATTTTGAATTTGTTTGCGCGCTTAGGGGCTGGATTTGACATTGTCTCTGGTGGTGAATTGGCGCGTGTATTAGCAGCAGGTGGTGATCCTAAGAAAATTGTTTTCTCTGGTGTGGGCAAAACTGAAGTTGAGATGCAGGCCGCTTTAAATGCGGGTATTTTTTGCTTTAATGTAGAGTCAGTCAGTGAATTATCGCGGCTTAATAAAGTAGCTTCGGCTTTGGGCAAAGTAGCCCCTGTATCCTTGCGCGTTAATCCCAATGTTGATCCCAAAACACATCCCTATATTTCTACTGGTTTAAAGAATAATAAATTTGGCGTGGCATATGAAGATGCATTGGATATTTATCTACAAGCAGAAGCAATGTCTAATATTGCAATACAAGGCGTTGATTGTCATATCGGTTCACAAATCACCGAATTGTCGCCATTTTTAGATGCGCTAGACCGTGTATTGGCCCTAGTAGACGCTCTGGAAGAAAAAGGCATCCATATTCAACATATTGATGCAGGTGGCGGTATAGGGATTTGCTACAGCGATGAAACACCACCTGACTTTGTGGCTTACGCGGCAGCTATGCGTAGCAAGCTTAATAATCGTAACGTAAAACTGGTATTTGAACCAGGCCGAGCATTAGTAGGCAATGCAGGCGTGCTACTCACTAAAGTAGAGTATTTAAAACATACCGAAGCTAAGAACTTTGCAATTGTAGATGCCGCGATGAATGACTTAATGCGCCCTGCGCTCTATGATGCTTACCATGATATTAAAGTAGTAAAACCTCGCGTGGATGAAACTCAAGCCCTTACTTACGAAATAGTAGGTCCTGTATGTGAAAGTGGTGATTTTTTGGGTCACGATAGAACGCTAGCATTGGCTGAAGGTGATTTACTGGCGATTATGTCTGCAGGTGCTTATGGAATGAGTATGTCTAGCAACTACAACACCAGACCGCGGGCAGCTGAAGTCATGGTAGATGGTGAACAATTCCATTTGATTAGAAAGCGTGAGTCGATTGCAGATTTATTTGCATTAGAAAATATTCCTAAAACTTAGCCGTAAAAAAGCCATTAAACTAAGGTTGCATCAACCCTCAACTGAGAGTAAGTTCATGCTTAAGTAAATTCAAATGTTTACTTAAATAATTATTTTAACAATGAAATCTATTTGCAGATTATTCGCAGACAAGTGGAAAAAATGAGAAAGCTTTTATTAGGTTTACTGTTTGCTTTTGCTTTTAATGCCATGCCGATTGCTTATGCTAATGAGCAATTACCAGAAATTGCGCCTGTAGATGAACCAGCGTTACCGCCGCTAGATGCACCAGCTAGTTAATCCGTATTAATTAATTGACAAAAGGCGAATCCCAGTTATAAAAATTAGGCTTCGCTTTTTTACGCCTAGCGTTTAGGTCTAGACATTATCAATTAATCAAAAATTACCGTTTTATTTGCATACAGTAAAATTCGACTTTCAATATGCCAGCGTACTGCACGCGACAATACGATACGCTCTAAATCGCGCCCTTTTTGAATCAAATCTTCCACTTGATCGCGGTGCGATATGCGGTCAATATCTTGCTCAATAATTGGCCCCTCATCTAGCACTTCTGTCACATAATGACCTGTTGCACCAATGAGCTTTACTCCACGCTCAAACGCTCGATGATAAGGTCGAGCGCCTATAAATGCAGGTAAAAATGAGTGGTGGATATTGATAATCTGTTTAGGATAACGCGACACAAAATTAGGTGAGAGAATTTGCATGTAACGCGCTAATACAATCAAATCAATTTCATATTGCGCAAATAAATCAAACTGTTGAGACTCTGCCTCCACTTTATTGTCCTTATTCACTGCAACATAATGGAAATCAACACCATAAAATTTCGCCAATGGTTCTGTATCGTGATGGTTACTAATAATGAGTGGGATAACACACGCTAACTCGCCATTTTTATGGCGATGCAACAAATCGGCTAAGCAATGGTCATATTGGGACACCATAATGGCAACGCGTAGCGGTTTTTGTGAAAGCTTGAGTTGCCACTCCATATTGAATCTAGTTGCGATTTCAGAAAAATGTTGCTCAAAACTATCTGGCGCTAATGAAAATCCAGCAAGATCCCATTCAACACGCATTAAAAATAGGTTATTTTCGGCATCTTGGTGCTGATCTGCATGTAAAATGTTAGCATCGTGCTGATATAAAAAATCTGCAATTGCTGCCACAATGCCTTTGCTATCTGGACAGGTGATCAATAATGTGGCTGTATTTTTAGTAGCGACGCTTTTAACAGCGATATTTTTCATATTTTTAAGCATGCCATGATTTTAAGCATGTCCGAATTTGAGTTAATATACGTATTATACCTTGAGTGAATTTTTATGAATAATAACTGTGTATGTTAAACCTTGACTTAAATAATCCAGCAGTCGATGTTTTACTGGCAAATCCGCGTGGGTTTTGCGCAGGCGTTGACCGCGCGATTATTATTGTTGAACAAGCACTCGAAAAATTCGGCGCGCCGATTTACGTGCGTCACGAAGTAGTGCATAACAAATTTGTAGTGGATGAATTACGCAACAAGGGCGCCGTATTTGTAGACGAATTAGACGAAATTCCAACGGGTAGCACAGTGATTTTTAGCGCGCATGGTGTTTCGAAAGCTATTCGTGCCGAAGCCGATGCTCGTGGCTTAATTGCCTTTGATGCGACATGCCCATTAGTCACAAAAGTACATATTGAAGTGGCTAAAATGCGTGCAGCCAATATGGAAATCGTCATGATTGGTCATAAAGGTCACCCTGAAGTTGAAGGGACTATGGGTCAGAGTGAGGGGGCTCAAAGTGAAGCAGATGAAACTGACGACCATCACGGAAGCGCAGGCATGTATTTAGTAGAAACACCTGAAGACGTGGCTACACTCAAGGTAAAAAATCCATTAAAAGTGGCTTTTGTGACTCAGACAACCTTATCCATGGATGATGCTGCTTTAGTAATCAGCGCACTGAAAGAGAAGTTTCCTGCGATTCAAGCGCCAAAAAGCGACGATATTTGTTATGCCACACAAAATCGCCAAGATGCTGTAAAAATCATGGCTAAAGATTGTGATTTAGTGATTGTGGTTGGCTCACCTAATAGCTCCAACTCTAACCGCTTGCGTGAAGTGGCTGAGAATCAAGGTGTGGAAGCTTATATGGTAGATAATGCTAGCTTTTTAAAAGCTGAATGGCTCGTTGGTAAGAAAAAAATAGGTGTGTCCGCAGGTGCTTCAGCTCCTGAAGTACTAGTGCAAGAAGTGATCGCTAAATTACAGCAGTTAGGCGCAAGTCAGGTGCAAGAATTACAAGGCGTGATTGAAAGTGTAGTATTTCAGCTACCCAAAAATTTAACCAGTGCTAAACATTCAAACGCACTCAAATAAAACATCAATATCTATCATTGAATAAAATAATCAGTTTAATTTAGCACTAGTTTACTGATACACAGTCTTAACAGTTATCCATTTAACACAGAATTTGTTGATGTTTAAAACGCCAATCTCCGCTTTAATTCTTATTCATACTAGTGACCTGCAAGTGCTTATCATGGAACGTGCAGATAAAGCTGGTTATTGGCAATCTGTCACAGGTAGCTTAGAGGCAGGGGAAATGCCACTGCATGCTGCGATTCGTGAAGTGCGTGAAGAAACGGGCTTAGATGCTACTCGATACCATATGCAAGACTGGAAAATGTCGAATGTATACGAAATTTATGAGCATTGGCGCTATCGTTACGCGCCTGGCGTGACACACAACACCGAGCATTTATTTGGCCTTGAGTTAGCAAAGCCAGTGCTCATCAGACTTGCGGCTGATGAACATGTGCAATACGAGTGGGTGGATTGGCGAGAAGCTGCCAAGCGCGTATTCTCTTGGACGAATGTAAATGCAATTGCCAAATTAGGTCAGCGCCACGGCCTTAAGCTTTAAACTTAAAATCAAGTATAAATTTAAACAAGCATAAACTTAAACCAAGTAATTTAAAAGTAGTAAACTAACTACTTAAAGCCTATTAAGTAATTGTAATCAATACCATGCAAACAGATATTATTTCGAATCCACAAACCTCATTTAATCAAAGCAAAAGCATTCCGATTAAATTTGAGCACTTTCAAGCGGCTGACGATGTAGACTGCCAAAGACGCATTATTGCTGCAAAAGAAAAGCTGGGTAAACGCCTAGTGATTTTAGGTCATCATTATCAAAATGAAGGTGTATATCGCCACGCCGATTACACGGGTGACTCACTGAAACTGTCACGTTATACAGAAAATCTTGATGCTGAGTTTATTGTTTTTTTAGGCGTGCATTTTATGGCAGAAGTGGCTGATATTTTAAGCCGCCCAGACCAAATCGCTATCTTGCCAGATCTTGCTGCTGGCTGTTCGATGGCTGACATGGCCAACCTTGCTAAAGTGGAGCGCAGCTATCGCGAACTGAATAAAGTACTTAATTTTGATGAACAAATCACGCCTATTACTTACATTAACTCAGCTGCTGACTTAAAAGCATTTTGCGGTGAGCATGGCGGTATTGTTTGTACGAGCACCAATGCTACAAAAATCATTGAATGGGGCTTTGCACAACGTGAAAAAGTCTTGTTCTTTCCAGACCAAAATCTAGGTAGATGGTCTGGGCATAAAATGGGCATTCAACTCGAACAAATGCCGATTTGGGATCCTGATCAACCTAGGGGCGGTTTAACCATAGAGCAAATCAAAAATGCAAAAATTTTGTTATGGAAAGGTCATTGCGCTGTGCATCAAATGTTCCGGTTACAAAATATTACCAAATTCCGCGCAGAACATCCCGATGGGTTCGTGATTTCTCACCCTGAAGCGCCGTTTGAAGTATGTTTGAATTCAGACTATGTGGGTTCTACCGAATATATTCTTAAAACAGTTTCTGATGCGCCTGCGAACACCAAATGGCTGGTAGGTACCGAGCTTAACTTGGTTAATCGCCTGGCTGACAACATGAAATCCCAAGGCAAGCTAGTTCAATTCATGAGTCATGTTGTGTGTGAATGTTCCACAATGGCACGTATAGACTCACAACATTTAGTTTGGATACTAGAGAATTTGGTTGAAGGTAATATTGTGAATCAAATCAAAGTGCCTGCACACGAAGCCAAACTTGCTAAGCTTACTTTAGAGCGCATGTTGGCTGCTTCCTAACTAGCTGGTTCATAAAATGAGTTTAAATCAAAGCTGCCCATTGTGTGTGCCAACGACCAACACGATACTTTGGGAAGATGATTTTTGTCGCGTGGTGTTATTAAACGACATCGAATACCCCGCTTATTGTCGGGTTGAATTGCTTGCGCATATTAAAGAAATGTCAGATTTACCACCGCATGAACGCGCACGCATGATGAAAACAGTATTTTCCGTAGAAGTGGCGATACGAGAGATTTTTAATCCAGATAAAATTAATTTAGTCAGCTTAGGTAATAAAACGCCGCATCTACACTGGCATGTCATTCCAAGATTTGAAAACGATAAGCACTTTCCAAACCCTCACTGGGGTGAAGCAATACGTGATAGCAAGACTGTTCAGCTTGATACGGATGCTATTAAAACACTAACAGAGAAAGTTACTAGGTGTATTGAATGTGCATTAAGTGCTGCTTAAACTGAGGATCATATCAAATAATTGATAAGCTAAACAATGAGCCTTTTAACTACTTTGCCATTGATTAAATGGCTATCGATAATTTCATCAATGTCTTCATTATCGACAAAGGTATACCAAATCGCTTGAGGGTAAACCACTAATAGCGGCCCCTCGCTACAGCGATCCAAACAACCTGCACGGTTAATTCGCACTTTGCCTTTGCCATTCAAGTGCAATTTTTTAACACGAGATTTCATGTGGTCAAAAGCAGCCTCAGCTCCTTTACCCATGCAACAAGACTCGCCACCTTCACGTTGATTTAAACAAAAAAATACATGGTGCTCAAAGTGATTTGTCATATTAGGCTTGATATTAACGTATAAAAAACTACCAATTACTCGGTAGCTAGATTTTCTTCTTTGGTAAAAGTCCATGTTCTGGAGATACTCAACACATCTATCTCCTTGTGTACATCATCAGGAAATCTTGCATAGGGTGCCCCCATCTCTACCATATGCTTGGCTGCTTCATCTAATACTTTATGCCCAGAGCTTTTATTTAGCTCTATCTTCTCAATACTACCATCGGCTTTAATAGACACGGTCATTTGTAACTGCCCATATAACTTCAGGTCTTTTGCTGCTTCTGGATAATTAAGATTACCTATTTTTTCTACCTTTTGACGCCAAGCATCCACATAAAGCGCATAACGGTACTCTTTTGTGCGCGCTCCAATAAATTTACGCTTTGGCCGTTTTTGATAGTCATCACTGTGCTTAGCAATAAGTGCCTCTAAACGATCCATTTCTAATGCTGCAGCAGTCATATCATGTAATTTGAGCTCTTTATTTGGAGACTCTTGACTACCTGAATCTGACTCCTTAGCCACAGCTTTCTGTACAGCTTGAGAATCCATTTTAGTGGATGATTTCATTTGCGTCATTAATTCCTGCGCTTCTTTTTCCAGCATTGCCACACGATTTTGTTCTTGTGTTACTTCTGATGTTTGTTGGGCTGCTTTTGCACCAGACTTAGCTTCTGCCATCGGCTGAACAGTAAATTCAGTTTTTTGCTGCTTTAACGATGGCAAAGCCGTTTTCATTTTACGATTGTTATCGGTATTACCGCCACGATCTAAATTTGCTTGCGCAAAGGTATCCGCTTTATCTGGCTTAGTGTGCGTTTTAGCATTGACTAACATCACGTCTAAGATGGGTAAATTATCGGTGAATTTTTTTAACTCTGGTTCAAAATGAATACTTAAAATTGCCGCATGAATAGCTAACGACACCCAAATTGCAATACTAATTACACTTATCGACTTTGACTTAATCACTAGCTTAACTGGCACCATAGATTGAGTTGGCTTTAGCGTATTAGCCATGTGTTAACGCTAAGTTAAATTTTTTATTAAGTGCGTCTAGTATTTTTTGATGCACGCCACCAAAACTCCCGTTACTCATGACTAAGACCTGGTCACCAGATTGCGCTACTTGGGTAATTGCTGTAACCATCTTAGTTAAGTCGTCATAAACTTTTGCTTTAGCTTCAATGGGTAGAAGTGTTTCTGTGGCATCCCAACCTAAATTTGCACCGTAGCAAAATACTAAATCTGCGTCTTTCAAACTAGCTGGTAAAGCATTTTTCATCACGCCAAGCTTCATAGTATTAGAGCGCGGCTCTAATACTGCCAATATATGGGCTTTACCAACTTTTGCACGTAAGCCTGCAAGGGTGGTTTCAATCGCGGTTGGATGATGGGCAAAATCGTCAAACACGGTAATATTATTCACCACGCCACGAATCTCCATACGGCGTTTTACATTTTTAAATTCACCTAATGCTGCGATGCTGGTTTCTACCGAAACACCTACGTGGCGGGCGGCCGCAATACTAGCCAACGCATTCATACGATTATGCTCGCCGAGCAAATCCCACAACACACGACCTTGCGTCTTGCCAGAAAATAATACGTCAAAACTTCCATCGCCATGTGCGTTTACCCCCTGCCAATTAGCATCTGCGCCAAACTGCTCAACTAGTGTCCAGCAACCTTTATCAATCACACGCTGCAAACTCGCCTCTTTACCATTACTCACCACTAAACCTTGTTGTGGAACTGTTCTGACCAAATGATGAAATTGCGTTTCAATTGCCGCTAAATCAGCAAATATATCGGCATGGTCAAACTCAAGATTATTTAACACCGCAGTACGTGGGTGGTAGTGGACAAACTTTGAGCGTTTATCAAAAAATGCAGTATCGTATTCATCTGCTTCAATGACAAAGAATGGTGAAATGCTAAGCACGTCTTGCGTTGGTGCTTGCGGTAATCGCGCAGAAACTTCAAAATTCTGAGGCACACCGCCAATTAAAAAACCAGGCGCTAAACCCGCATACTCCAATATCCAAGCCAGCATAGAAGAAGTGGTGGTTTTACCATGCGTACCTGCTACAGCCAGCACCCATTTGCCTTGTAAGACATTTTCTGCCAACCATTGTGGGCCTGAAATATAGGGTAATCCACGATTTAAAATTTCTTCCATCAGTGGATTGCCGCGCGATACCACATTACCAATTACATATACATCTGGATTAAGTGAAGTTTGTGAGGGATCAAAACCTTCGATAAGCGCGATACCTTGAGATTCAAGCTGGGTACTCATCGGCGGATAAACGTTAGCATCACAACCCGTTACATGGTGACCTTCGGCCTTTGCAAGGACTGCGATGCCACCCATAAAAGTGCCACAAATACCTAAAATGTGAATATGCATATTGAACTAAAGTATTAAGTTGCTAATTCTAGCAAATACATAGTTTATAAGCACTTTTTATTTTAAGTATGTATTATCTATAAAATATCTTAAGAAAGATTGGGTGATAACCATCTTTCTAAATACTCTTTTGTTAAGCCGCGACGATTCGCCAAATCAATTAACTGATCTTCGCCAATCTTATCCACGCTAAAATACTTACTTTGTTTATGTGCAAAGTAGAATCCTGATACTGCCGCTGCTGGCAGCATGGCAAAAGATTCAGTTAGCGTCATGCCGATTTCTTCGCATTGCAATAGATGAAACATGTCGGGTTTTACCGTGTGGTCAGGGCAGGCTGGATAGCCTGGCGCAGGGCGAATACCTTGGTACTCTTCTTTAATCAACTCGGTTACTTCCAAATGTTCACCTGCAGCGTAGCCCCAAAAATCGGTACGAATGCGTTCATGCATATATTCTGCGAAGGCCTCGGCAAACCTGTCAGCCAGGGCTTTGAACATGATGCCACTGAAATCGTCGTTGGCGGCTTCAAATCTAGTGGCAATTTTTTCTGTCCCTAAGCCGCCTGTAACGGCAAATAAGCCAATGTAATCGTCGATTTTTGATTCGTTTTCTTTGGATTTAGGCGCAATAAAGTCACTTAAGCATTGATTTGGGCGCGGTATGCCATCAATCACAGGTTTTACAGTTTGTTGACGCAAGCCGTAATAAGTAAATGCCACTTGGCTACGGGTTTCATCGGTGTAAATCTCAATATCATCATTGTCAACAGTATTGGCGGGCATCAGCGCAATCACACCGCTTGCCGTGAGCCAGCGACCATCAATGATTTTTTTGAGCATGGCTTTGCCTTCCGCGAAGACTTTTATCGCAGCTTCGCCAACGACTTCATCCTTCAAAATAGCAGGATAAAAACCTGCCAAGTCCCACGTTTGGAAGAATGGTGCCCAATCTATATATTGCGCAATCAAACTCAAATCAATATTTTTAAACACGCGTCGACCGATGAATTTCGGTTTTACAGGCGCAAATTCACCTGCAAAACTTAACTTCATTTTGTTTTTACGTGCGTCTGCAATACTTAACAAAGGTACACCTTTTTTATTGGCGTGTTGAGTACGTGCTTTTGCATAATCAGCTTGAATCTCAGCTAAATACGCGCCACGTGTTTCGGGCGTCAGCAGGTTTTGCATTATGCTTACTGAGCGCGAAGCATCTGGCACATAAACAATTGGCCCATCATAATACGGTGCAATTTTCACAGCCGTATGCGCACGTGAGGTAGTGGCACCACCAATTAATAGCGGCATTTTCATATCTTTGAAATACGGGTCACGCTGCATTTCTTTCGCAATATGCGTCATTTCTTCTAACGACGGCGTGATTAAGCCAGACAAGCCAATAATGTCCGCATTTTCGGCTTTTGCCATGGCGAGAATTTCAGATGCTGGTACCATCACACCCATATTTACGACTTCAAAGTTATTACATTGCAATACGACGGATACGATGTTTTTACCAATATCATGCACATCGCCTTTCACGGTAGCGATGACCATTTTGCCTTTAGGTTTAGCCACAATACCAGTACGCACTTCATCAGCGGCTTTTTCAATTTCAATAAACGGGATGAGATGGGCCACGGCGGATTTCATTACGCGCGCAGACTTTACTACTTGCGGCAGGAACATCTTGCCTTGTCCAAACAAGTCACCAACGATATTCATGCCGTCCATTAACGGTCCTTCAATCACATGGATAGGTCTACCGCCGTTGCGCTCAAACGCGGCGCGCGCTTCTTCAGTATCTTCCACGATGAACTCAGTGATGCCATGCACCATGGCGTAACTGAGGCGTTTTTCTACTGGCGTTGGCGCTTCAGCCGTGCCGCGCCACTCCAGCGTTGCGGCTTCTTTTTTACCGCCCGCTACTAAGGTTCCTGCAATCTCAATCATGCGTTCAGTTGCGGCTAATGGGTTACTAGCATCCACGACGCGATTCAGTACTACGTCTTCAACGCGTACTTTTAGCTCAGGCCCAAGGTCATCGTACACGCCCATCATGCCT
>JAYTHN010000170.1:0-1397 GCA_043732505.1 Methylotenera sp. | reverse complement strand
CCAAGATAACGGTCTTTAGGCCCCAAATCACGATGCGTTAATTTAAACCAAGCGCGGGCAAATACTTCAGAGAAGTAATCTGGATTTTTATAAAAACGCTCAGAAATTTCACGGTAGATAGGGTCTTTAATCATCGCTATATCCGCATCTGTCATCATTGGATTCAACTTAATGGTTGGATCTTCGACATCCACTGGCTTGTCCTCTTCTTTAATGTTGATTGGTTGATACTGCCAAGCGCCCGCAGGGCTCTTTGTTAATTCCCAATCGTAAGTGAAAAGTAAGTAAAAATAGCCGTTGTCCCATTTGGTAGGGTGTGTAGTCCATGCACCTTCAAGACCACTACTAATCGTATCACGACCCATGCCTTTACCATTTGGATTAGTCCAGCCAAAGCCTTGTTCATGGATATCAGCACCTCCTGGGCTTAACCCACACAAAGCTGCATTGCCATTACCATGTGCTTTACCAACAGTATGGCCACCAGCGGTTAACGCCACTGTTTCTTCGTCATCCATCGCCATACGTGCAAATGTAAGACGAATGTCTTCCGCCGTTCTTAATGGATTTGGTTCACCATTTACACCTTCAGGGTTTACGTAAATCAAGCCCATGTGGGTTGCAGCAAGTGGATTAGCAAGAGAGTCACGTTTATCAAACTCAGCATAACGTTTGTCATTGCCTAACCATGTTGTTTCTGAACCCCAATAGATGTCTTTTTCTGGGTGCCAAATATCGGCACGGCCACCAGCAAACCCATAGACTTTTAAACCCATAGATTCATAAGCAATGGTGCCTGCTAATACAATTAAATCTGCCCATGAGAGCTTATTGCCGTATTTTTGTTTAATTGGCCACAATAAACGGCGTGCTTTATCTAAGTTACCATTGTCTGGCCAGCTGTTTAAAGGTGCAAAACGTTGTGCACCTGTACCCGCGCCACCACGACCATCTGCAATACGGTAAGTACCTGCGGCATGCCAAGTCAAGCGAATCATTAAGCCACCGTAGTGCCCCCAATCTGCTGGCCACCAGTCTTGGCTATCTAACATTAAGGCGTGCAAATCTCTTTTTACAGCGGCTAAATCTAGCTTTTTAAATTCTTCGGCATAATCAAAATCTTCGCCTAGCGGATTTGTTTTTGTATCGTGCTGATGCAAAATGTCTAAATTAAGCGCATTCGGCCACCAGTCTTTTTTGTTAGTGGTTGTTGTGGTATTACCACCGTGCATGACGGGACATTTTCCAGTCATAGAGATTTTATTCTCCATTGTAGAGCTCCTTTTTAATCATCTTGTGTAAATAGACTTTTAATAGATATGCATCTGTTAAAAAATCATCAATAAAAGCAGTCAAAATACTGCTTAATAAAATCATTTAGTTAGTAAAATGCTAGT
>JAYTHN010000169.1:0-4979 GCA_043732505.1 Methylotenera sp. | reverse complement strand
AAAATACGACGGGGCACACGTTTCATGTAATCTCCTAACAAGTTGATAAAGTATCATCAACTTGCACGACTACAAAACTAGACCTAACTCACTGTGCTGCATTTGCTAGATAATCCAGATCAGTTTCATGGAATGCTTACGCTTCATCCGCTTGAGCCAGACTATGACGGCGGCAGAACTGTTGGTAAGTTATTTCTCATTGCTGCCAGACCTAGAATTCATTCATTTGCACATGGTGGGGCGAATTTAAAATTAAGTCGCCAACCAGCCCGTGTTGAAATTATGAAGGGCAATGAGCGCGAAACCACCGATGCTTTGTTGGTGGTCCTGCGACGTGCGCCAGAAGTGTTTCACTTTGGTGCTGAGCTTGTGATTGTTGGTGACGGTGGTGTGCTATTTCCGCAGAACGAGCATGGCCTTAAATATCAGGCTGGTGGAATGACCCAATTCTGGCGCTCAATAACATTGCGCAATGGTGAAGTTGGTGAAGTCCTGGAGAATCCTCCAGCAGGTGTTTGTAAAAGTGTGCTGGCTTTACAAAGCAATCGTCGCCTTAAAAAGTTGAGTGCAGTAATCACTGCGCCAACTTTGAGGCCAGATGGTACTGTTTTATCCGAGCCGGGGTTTGATGTGGCTAAGGGACTGCTGTTCGATGCGGACCAGTCGCCACAAAGGGTTCCGGAAACCCCTACAAAAGCTGAGGCACTTGCTGCACTGGATCAAGTTTGGCGAGTGTTTGAAGAGTTCCCGTTTGTTAGTGCAGTAGATAGAGCTGTGCATTTATGTGCCATTCTTACCGCGGCTGTGCGGTCTGCACTACCAACATCACCTGCATTCGCCTACGACGCTCCAGTGCAAGCATCAGGTAAGACATTGCTCGGTAAATGTGTTGGTGCAATTGCAACAGGTGGCGTACCAGATATCTGGCCGCACACGTCAGGACGTGATGATGAGGAAGTACGTAAGAGGCTATTCACAGCACTGCGAACTGGGGCTAAGGCATTGCTGTGGGATAACATCGTCGGCATATTTGATTCAGCTGCAATGGCTTCCTTTCTGACGTCTGAGCAGTTTCGTGATCGTGTTTTGGGGAAATCTGAGTCTTCTTCAGTACCAAACAAAGCACTTTTGTTGATGACTGTTAACAACCTTACGCTTGCAGGTGATATGGCCCGACGAGTACTGGTGTCAAGAATCGATCCCGAAACTGACAGGCCTTTCGCTAGAAGCTTTAGTGTTGATCCACTTGCTGTTTGCATGGCTGAACGTCAATCTATGATTGCGGCTGCACTCACGCTTATCCGTTACTATTTATGTAGTGGCATTGAGCGGCCTGGTGCAGGACGTATGGCGAGTTTTGAAGAGTGGGATGATTGGGTTCGTCAAACAGTTATTTACATTGTCCAAGTATTGGCAACTGGTAAATTTGGCGATGTGATGGATCAAATACAGGAGAATCAGGCATCAGACCCGGAGCAGGAGTCACTGAGTGCTTTACTTGTCGCCTGGCAAGGCAACTTTAAGAGTCGATGGGTTAAGTCTAAAGAGGTTTCAGATATATATAGAAAAGCGGTTAAATCAGGGTATCCGTCATCCGCGTACGGCGTAACAGATTTTGAAAAGGCACTCACCGACGCTTTGGACGACTATAGGGTTGGAACTAAAGAACTTAACCCCAAAAGTATTGGCAAGATTTTAAAGTTCCGAAAAGACAGGGTTGTAGGAGGACTAAGGATTGAATATACCCTTTCCGACAAAGGTGCTTGGCGTGTGCAGGCCCTTGGCGAAACATCTGTTTCGGCGGTATGAACGGTTTGTTTCCCCCTGTTATATATGTACATATACATGTTATTGTGAATTTACAGAGCTCAAATCAAACCGTTTAAACCGTTCATACCGATTTGTGACTTGATTTCTGATTTATAAAAGTAGTATTTAATGAAAATGATACAACCGCTGCGCCATCTCTGACATTGGTAACACTTTGTTAGTAATGTTCACACCTCCTTCCCAGAACAGGAAAAGCCAGCTACTCTGAAGTATTACAATAAGCTATAAGATGAAATAATCTGTTTACTGGCGCTAGTTATTTACTGACAGCATCACTTTGCTGCTGCACGGATGTAAGAGTTTCAAACGACCGCTTCACGTTAAGCTAATTTTATAGCGCTAGTGAGAAATTCCAACCCACTTTTGGCATGCGTTAATTTTATCTAATGGCGGCAATGTCGATAAGGCTGCCGTTCAGGTTTAATAAGTCAACTTTAGAGCTCGCCCTTAAGCGGTATTTCAAATTTTAGAGTATTAAAACCTCTGTGATAAATAAGGGAAAAGTGCAGATATTGAGATTAGTAAACTAACTGTATAAGCCAATTTTATGCAAACGCCCATCAAGTAATACTATCATTTATTATGCTCTTTAGAGCCTTAGTATTTGGTCAGCAAAATCACTAAGACTTGATGCTGTTATATCTGGCATTGGTATATCTATGGCTGGTAAAATAGCATTATATGGTCTAGTAATGAGTGCGCCTTTACATCCTGCGGCCTGTGCGCCCATCGTATCCCAAAAATGGCATGCAACGAGACAAATATCTGACGTGTCGACATGCATTTTCTTAGCTACTAAATGATAAGTTTCAGGGGCGGGTTTGAATTTTAGAACTGTCTCGATACTAAATGACTGTTCGAAAAAACCGCTTAATCCAGCATATTCTAGTGCTATAAGAGATGATGAATTTATCGAATTCGTTAACGTTACCATTCTAAATCCTGCGTCTTGCAAGCGTTTTAGTGATGGAACTGCGTCATGATGTGCAGGCATTTTACTCATTCGTGCAATTAATTCGTTTATATCTACATCAGTGATTATCAAATCATGTATGGAAGCAACCATCCTTAAAGTACCTACTGCCAACTCCCCAAAAGGGGTGTATAAACCAGATAATGTCAATGCCTGGGAATAGAGGATAAGTTGTGCGAACCACTCCCTCAATACATTTTTGTCGCGAAAAACTCGATCAAAGAAAGGTTCAAGTGAAGTAATGTCAAGCAATGTCTCATTAACATCGAAAACAATAATCCTTGGTGCTTTTTTCAGATACATTTTTTATCCTCGATTACCCAGGATTTTGTGACTCAAGCATATTTCGCAATTATTGCAAAATACATAGATCTTCATTTGTGGCATAACTAACCTTGAAAGAATGTGATTAATTTTCAAATTAATCATTACAATCGCATCTAATTTCAAGTGGTGAGTATTAAGAACATGCGCTGCACGACGAGGCGTAGCGCCGTTATTCTAAATTACAATTAACCTTTCATGAGATTAACTTCCACGATGTTGGTAGCGAAGTCCTTATAAACAGCGCCTACTTGTTTAGCCATCGTATCAGGAAAAGCATGAAATTCTCCTAACTCCAGTGCCGTAATAATTGCCAGCGGAACTAGCTCAGCGGGCTCTGCGATTTCACCAATGCCTAGCCCATTGGCCATATCAGTGGAAATTGGCCCCGGATGTACACTGATGACTCGAGTGCCCTGTTCTTTTAATGTATCGCGCAGACCTTGAGTAATTGAATACGATGCTGCTTTGGATGCACAGTATGTTGTAAAGTCAGCAAAGGTTTTAATTGAAGCAACTGAGTTAAGTTGTGCGATAGCGCCACCACCATTCTTTTTCAATACAGGAGCAAAAGCCTGTGCCATGCGCATCAATCCATAAACGTTGACTTCCATTTCTTCTTGCAAGGAAGCTATGGCATTGCTTGCTAGGGGGTTAGCGACATTTGCTATGCCTGCATTATTAATTACAACCTCAACATCTGTGGCCTTTTGTGCTGCTAAAGAAATGCTCTCTGGATTATTTAGATCAATATGTAACGGAACAACACGGTCGCCGTAAATTGCGATTAATTCATCAATAGATTCTAATTTGCGTGCTGCTGCATAGACTTTGCGTGCACCAGCTCGTAAAAATTCTTCAACAATGCTTTTACCAATTCCTCGGTTAGCACCGGTTACAAGGATAATACGATCTTTTATTGAATACATTTGAAATCTCCATTTAATAATTAAAAAGGATTGTTTAAACCGAATGGTCTAAATATACGTAATATAAACTCATTGGTCAAGACAATTTTAATTAGGGGAAGAGGATTAAGAAGCTTATTCGACCAAGCGCAGCGCTTGGTTAGAGATGGTATTCAGCGCAATCTTGTCGAAAACACCACGGCCAAGAACTCGAATGGCAACTAGCATGGCTAGTAGGGCTTTAGCAGTATCTATCGGATTAACGCCTTTAGAGATATCTCCGCGCATCTGTGCTACTTCGATGCTACGTCGAAAAAATGCTTCAATTTCTCTAATCCCATTATGAACAATACTGTTCACTTGGTTGCCATGAATGGCAAGCTCAGAGGCTGTGTTAACAATAAAGCAACCCTTTTTTTCTGTGTCACATAGTGTTTCAGCAACAATACGCTCAAAAAAAATAGTAATAGCCCTTTTGGGATCGTCCATCGCCTCCAATTCCGCTAAAAATGATCGACGATTTTCTTGGTCGTATTTTAATAAGGATTTGATAAATAGTTGCTCTTTACCGCCAAAAGCATTGTAGAGACTACCGCGAGTAATACCTGTGGCAGAAATTAGGTCAGTAATCGAAGCTGGCTCAAATCCTTTTCTCCAAAACACTTTCATCGCTTTGGCAATAGCTTCATCTTCGTTGAACGATTTTTCCCAAGGCATAGTTTTCTCTTTGAATAGCTATAATATAATTCAAATTTTAGCATGTTTAAATTGATCGATACAAACAATATTACCATTTCCAACTTAAGATACGACACTGGGTCTACCTAATGTCCCTTTGGCCGGCTGCGGTATATGAGCTATTGAAGTTGAATGTCCGCAATGGAGATTATTGCAGTTGATCAGCCTCAAATAAATCGTAAGCGAAAAAAACTTACTCTGACTGT
>JAYTHN010000168.1:0-5011 GCA_043732505.1 Methylotenera sp. | reverse complement strand
GAAACACTGCTCGATTTAATTACCAATCACACACCCGCTGGTGTCGATCAATCAGCTTATGTAAAAGCAGCATTTTTGTCGGATATTGCCAAAGGCATTGCAACTTCTCCGCTTATTAATGCGGAACATGCCGTAAAACTACTCGCAACCATGCTGGGTGGTTACAATGTACAAGCTTTGGTTGAGTTGTTAGATACGCCCATGGTAGAAGCGGCTGTAGCAGCGCTCTCAAAAACTATTTTGATGTTCGATGCTTTTCACGATGTGGATGAAAAGATGAAGGCAGGTAATTTACACGCTAAGAAGCTTATTGAAAGTTGGGCAAATGCTGAATGGTTTACCAATGCGCCAGTGTTAGCTAATGAAATCAAAATGGTAGTGTTTAAGGTGGATGGGGAAACGAATACCGATGACCTGAGCCCTGCGCAAGATGCGTGGAGCCGCCCAGATATTCCTTTACATGCCAAAGCGATGCTAATTAACAAAATGCCTGAAGGCCTAGCGTTGATTGATATCCTTAAACAAAAAGGTTTACCACTGGCTTATGTGGGCGATGTGGTGGGTACGGGCTCTTCTCGTAAATCCGCGATTAACTCATTGCAATGGTTTATGGGTAACAACATTCCAAATATTCCCAACAAGCGTAATGGCGGTGTGATTTTAGGTACTAAGATTGCGCCTATTTTCTTTAATACTGCTGAAGATTCTGGCGCGTTGCCCATTCAATGTGATGTTTCAAAAATGCAAACAGGTGATGTGATTACCATTGAGCCATATGCAGGGCGTGTGCTGAACGAACATGGGCATATCATCTCTATTTTTGATTTGGCGCCACTTACATTACCAGATGAAGTGCGGGCTGGTGGTCGTATTGCATTGATTATTGGTCGTGGTTTAACTACTAAAGCTTGTGCAAGTTTAGGTATGTCGCCTCCAGCCATATTTATTACAGCAGTTGCTCCTAAAGACACAGGCAAAGGCTATACGTTAGCGCAAAAAATGGTGGGTAGGGCATGTGGTTTGCCTGAAGGTACAGGCATTCGCCCAGGTAGTTATTGCGAGCCAAAAGCTACGACTGTAGGTTCACAAGATACCACTGGTGGTATGACGCGTGACGAGCTTAAAGAGTTAGCCTGTTTAGGCTTTAGTGCAGATTTAGTGATGCAAAGCTTTTGCCACACGGCGGCTTACCCAAAACCAGTCGATATTAAATTACAGCATAGCCTGCCAGAGTTTATGAGTAGCCGTGGCGGTGTGAGTTTGCGTCCAGGCGATGGTGTGATTCACTCATGGTTGAACCGTATGGTGCTGCCAGATACCGTAGGTACAGGTGGTGATTCACATACGCGCTTCCCGATTGGTATTTCATTCCCAGCGGGTTCTGGTTTAGTCGCTTTTGCTGCCGCAATGGGTGCGATGCCGTTGGACATGCCAGAGTCTGTGCTAGTGCGTTTTAAAGGCAAGATGCAACCAGGTATTACACTACGCGATTTAGTGAATGCCATTCCTTATGCAGCAATCCAACGTGGGGAACTTACGGTTGGCAAGCAAGGTAAAAAGAACGTATTTAATGGCCGTATTTTAGAAATTGAAGGATTGCCAGATTTGAAAGTGGAGCAGGCTTTTGAGTTCGCTGATGCTTCTGCAGAGCGTTCTGCTAACGGATGTACGGTTAAACTCAACAAAGAGCCAGTGATTGAGTTTTTAAGCTCAAACATCGTACTTTTACAAAACATGATTGATAATGGCTATGAAGATGCACGATCACTGCAACGCCGTATTGATAGTATGAAAGCATGGTTGGCGAAACCAGAGTTGTTGTCGCCAGATGCTGATGCAGAGTATGCCCATATTATTGAAATCGACCTTAATACCATTACAGAGCCTTTAGTAGCCTGTCCGAATGATCCTGATGACATTAAACCGTTATCAGCAGTAGTCGGCGATAAGATTGATGAAGTATTTATTGGCAGTTGTATGACTAATATTGGCCATTACCGCGCTGCTGCGAAAGTATTAGAAGGTACGAGTAATATTCCAACTAGGCTTTGGATAGCACCGCCAACCCGTATGGATGAAAACCAACTGCGTGATGAAGGTGTATATTCAGTATTTGGTGTGGCAGGCGCACGCACAGAAGTGCCAGGCTGTTCACTATGTATGGGTAACCAAGCCCGAGTTGCTGATAAAGCCACGGTGTTTAGTACCAGCACGCGAAACTTTGATAATCGTATGGGCCGTGATGCACGTGTTTATTTAGGTTCAGCGGAGTTGGCGGCAGTATGTGCTAAGCTTGGTTATATGCCAACGCACGCAGAATATATGGAAACTGTGGGCAATAAATTACAAAACACAGCTGAAATTTACAAATATTTGAATTTCGATCAAATGCCAGATTATTCTGAAAGCATGGCAAAAGCGAAAAAAATCATACCGATTGCTGAGGTAGTTTAAATTCTATTTCGTCATACCGATGAAAGTCGGTATGACGAGTCTTTAAGTCACTGGATTTGTGTCAGCCCGTAAAGGTCTTGATAGTGGAATATAGATGCTTAAGCGCATTATTCACACTCGAAATCACAGAATGACGAACTAAGTAAATTGTATGTTATCTTTCCAAATAAATCAGCTTCAACACGTTCAATGACTAGTGCACCATATTTTGAGAATAGGCGATTTCTTTCCCGCAATTTTCTTTTTTGGTGGCTTTGCATGAGATGCCTATACGGTAGGCCGCAATGTTGCGGTGCAAGATCTACTCATATTCACAGTCTATTTAGTGATTGCGGGATTAATCCTCTATTTAATAGGCCGTCCGAGCCATCAACTGATTGATAGTTCAAAACTTCCCTCATGGCTCTATGGACTTCGCCCGCTTTACTAGACGTTTTTCAAGTCTTGTTTTGCAACTGTTCAAACACCATCGGACTCAGTTGATTCAGATGACTGTGCCAGCGTTTCCGATTATAAAACACTTCGATGTATTCAAATATCTCTGATTTAGCCTCCTCTCTCGTTGCATAAATTTTACGTTTGACACGCTCCTTCTTTAAATTACTGAAGAAAGACTCAGCTACTGCGTTATCGTAACAATTGCCACGACGGCTAATGCTCGGCACTAGGTTGTTATCTTTACACCATCTAGCAAAGTCATCACTGCCAAATTGGCTACCTTGATCAGAATGGATAATGACAGCTTGCTTGGGTTTGCGCCGCCACACTGCCATCAATAACGCATCCAATACGATTTCAGTTGCCATGGTGTGCTTCATTGACCAACCTACAACACTACGCGAATATAAATCAATCACAACTGCCACATGCAGCCAACCCTCATAGGTGCTGATATAGGTAATATCTGTCACCCATATAACATCTGGCTGACTCACTTTGAACTGCTGTTGCAAACGATTTAGGCTAGTAATAGAGGGTTTGCCTGACTTGTAGCGTGGTCGTCTGTAACCGCGTATGAATTTGAGCTTTGCTTGATGCATCAATCGTGCAACACGTTTTACACCACAATCAATATCCGCCTCACGCAAGTCACGATGAATGCGTGGACTACCATCAATACCATCACTGTCATCATAAGACTGCATAATCTCTAGCTGCAACCTGCTACCCTCTAGGGTGCGATTGGATTGCGGCTTGGTTTTCCAGGCATAGTATCCACTGCGATGCACCATTAACACTCGGCACATGCTCGCCAATCTAAATTCAGCAAGGTGTCGATCGATAAATGCGTACTTTAATCTGGGTTGTTTGCAATGTACGCCGCGGCCTTTTTTAATATATCGCGCTCTTCGGTGGTTCGTTTTAATGCGGCGTTGAGCCTAGCGACTTCTTGTTTTAATGCAAACACGTCTTGGCTAACAGTTGGTTACTTGTTTAAATCAGCTTCTTGCATTCATTTATAAAGACTTTTAGTGGAGATGCCTAAGCGTTGCGCAACGTCTGTTGCAGCGTGACCTCGATCGGTGATTTGTTTGATTGCTTCAGCCTTAAACTCGGCTGTATATCTGATACCCTTCATTTAACTTTCTCCATTTCAATTGTGACATTATGATGTGTCTATCAAAACGGGTGAAGTCCACTATAACGTTTATACACGTTTAAATTGGCATCAATTTCATTGGGAAGGTGTGCCGTATTTCTTTCTGCAATTTATATTTGGCAATTTATTAAGCTCACTATTTATTCTATATTTTAAAAGCTCTAGTCACTGGCTAGCTTGGGTAATGTCGTTATTGTTAGGATTTTTGCTAGTCGCTAACGAGTATTTAGAAAATGAATACAGGCGTTTCACCTTAAGTTGGGCATTATTTGGATTATGCACAATGTTGCTATTTAACTTTGCGCTACCATTTTTACTGGGTAGTATTCATCCAGCTTGGTTTTATATCAGTACGCTGTTAGGTTTAGGTTCAACCTATTCGCTATACAAAAATACCCCTAATCACTTTGGTAGCATCATTCCAGAATGGTTAATTGCTATCACACTAATGCTGGCTTATACCGAAGATATTATTCCACCAGTTCCCTTAGTTAAACGCAATATCGCTGTAGCGTATGAAGTGCAAAAAGTAAGTGGTCAATACGAGCTTACTCAACAAGCCTCTGGCGCTTTAGTGTTTTGGCGAAAAATGAGTAATGATTTAGTGGTCACATCGGGGCAGCGCGTATATTGTATTTCATCAATATTCGCGCCTAGTGGATTGCACACAAAGCTTTATCATCGATGGCAACTTTATGATAAAAAACTAGGCTGGCAAACTAAGTCTCGTTCTGGTTTTACGTTAGCGGGAGGTCGTTATAACGGTTTTAGATGGTTCAGCTGTTATCAAAGCTTGCAAACAGGCGATTGGCGAGTAGCGGTAGAAACTGAAAATCAAAAGATTTTGCAGTTTATGACTTTACCGCGGAGGTCATATCAGCTGAAAAGGCTAATGCTTCAAAATCAACTATTAAACGATTGTTTAGGTAAAACTTCAGGTCTATTTAGTCATGAGTA
>JAYTHN010000167.1:0-5021 GCA_043732505.1 Methylotenera sp. | reverse complement strand
CTCGAATGCCTGGTTGGCTTCAATATAACGAAAATTCAGCGGCTCGCCCACTGCGGTTTCAACCTTCTCGATGATACAAAAGCCTTCTTCGATGGAATGGAATAAGGTGTGATAGCGCTTTTCACTCATGCTTTTGGCTATCTCGGCCCGCTTACGATCGCTAATGTCGAGGTTGGTTACGAAGGATTTAATTGGCTTTCCATCCTTACTTAACTCAATCGTCCACTTACTTTCAATCCATCGTTCAATATGGTCGTCACCTACTACGCGGTAATCAATTTTGCCTATATGGTGGCCATTAAAAAATTGCGTTAGTGCCAATTCCACTCTCGGCCTGTCGTCAGGTACTACATGTTCGAGCAAAGTTTGAACGGCCATTGAGCCGTTGGTCTCTTGCTCAATGGGCGAGGAAAAGCCCATTACTGTAGTGAAATTTTCTGGTGTGTAAGCAACACCTGTTGCAAAATCAGTCTCTACAAAGGTTAACTGTGCAGATTCAGCTGCATAGCGTAAACGCCACTCGCTATTTTTAATTTTTTGCTGTGCCAATACGCGTTGTGAAATGTCCTGAAAATAGCAAACCACACCATTTGTATTGTTTGGAAGTGGTATGCGGTGGATTTGCCAAGCGTAATATCCCATTTCTTCACAATCGACACGTTGCTCAATCATTTCTTCTACTACGCTAGACTCACCTGTTTCAAGCGTATGGCGAAATATCTTATTCACCTCACTGGCTTTATCTGTTGGCCAAATCACGTGCATCACTTCGCCAAAGTCACGGCCGATTAAATGAGGCCTATTACCGAAGGCGGGTAGCGCGTAAGGATTTACTTGCAAAATGCAAAAGTCTTGATCCACTAGAAAAATACCGAATGGAGAAGCATTGTTCAACTGTTCAAACTGTTCAATACGTATTTTTAAATGTTGTTCAACTTTTTTTCGCTCCGTAATATCGAGGAATATAAAGGCAGCACCAATTATTTGATTATTAAGATTAATGATCGGTGTGCAAGTGCCTTCAATTATGCATTCACTGCTATCGTGAGAAACCAGTAAAATGTCCTTAGGCAAATGAGTTGCGATGCCTTGCGCCAATGTTTCTAATAGAGGCGAAATAACAGATTGCCGTGTTTTTGCTTGGATTAAATGGAAAATTTCGTCTACTGGACGACCAATTGCTTCCGCTTGTTTCCAGCCAGTGAGCCTCTCAGCAGCTACATTAATCCTAGTAATATGAGCATTAACATCAATGGCAATAACCGCATCGGCAATAGCGTTAAAGGTTGCTGCAAGAATATTGAAATCCAGATCCGTATCAATTTTTGTTGAGTAAGGTCGATTATTAAGAGGCATGTTGTTTGCAGGTGTGGCGGAATTCTCTATTTTTCCCAACATACTCTTCCCTATAATCAAACTTTTAAAAATAAGATATGTGTTTATGACTTTAAAAAAGTTATAAAGACATGCCAATTCAATAGAATATTTATTATCATTATTTTTTGTAAACTAAGTGCCGTAAGACATATAATGCACTATTTTAAGCTTTATTATAAAACTATATTAGCCACTACAAAACATTCTTGATTTAGACCATTAGCGTTGCTAAGGACTTTCTACAGTTCAAGAAATTGCCGCACAACATATCTACAGAAATTAAGCTAACTAACCTAAATCTTTGTTTTTCTTTCATGGTTAAATTTTATATTTGAATGACTGTTTTGGGCCGACAACAGCCCGTCACCACCGTAAGCTTTCTGCTAGGCGTTCTACAGCCTCAACAGTACAAATTATCTGTTTTTCGACTACGAACATTTCACTATCCAACCATGTATTGCACGTAACAGGGCATTACTTTTCGGAGGAAGCCAACCCAGTAATGCACAAAACAGCATAATTCAGAAAAGTAGTTACTGCCTAACTTCCAACTCTAGAATGCATATAGCCAATATTAGTTACAAGTGTATTAGTACCAAATAAATTTAAGCATAAAACTAACATTTTTTACGGCGCTACACAATTACAACTATTACTGCGCGTCCGATGCTGTGCTTTAACCATTTCAATAGATATCTAAATTGTTAATCATTCGATCTTATCGAAATAGCGATACGTTTTAATTTCATTAATTTTTATGTATCGAGCCTATTTAAACGTCAGCCCGTTGAATTAAAAAGTGCGGGGGTCTGATGACTTGCCCCTCTACAAAATCAAACCTAGCTCAGTATTACATTAGCAATCAAATTGCAGCATAACTCTGATGACTTGTCCCTCTACTAAATCGGACCCAGCTCAGTTTGAGGAAAGAATGCCTCAGCAGTAATTAACTGACGTTTATACAAAATTCGGGACACCCTCTTTGGTCATGGATTTAACATCGCCACTTTTTAAGCAAGACGCTATACATCAGTTACAAATGATTGCACATTCATTACAAGCGCTAATACATGTTTCATACTGTTGATTGTTCAACTTGTTTCCTAAATAATATATAGATTCAGAATCTGAACTTACTTTCTCAATCAATGCATATTTAGTATGTATAAAGCCACATCAAAATGGTTTGGATGCAGCAAAACACTAGCAATATAATTTACTTGATTGCATTTTATATCTTTGTGTTTTCCAAGATACTAAAACTCATATTCGACTTGTGCACGTAAGGTGCTATTTTCTGCACCATCGCTTACCCCTAACAACCAAGCAGCATTATATTTAAAAGCTTGATGGCTACCCAAACCTATTTTACCGAACACAGCTGGGCCTATCCTGTGTTTTTGTTCATTATAGTCATCCCAATGATCCCATTTTCCAACTTCACCTAACCCTTGTGCTCCAAACTCCAATGCTGGGAGCCAGCGATATTTTACCTGCCATTGATAGCCAGCTTCAGTGATGTGTTCTTGATCCCGCCCTCCAGCAAATTTGCGCTCGAATAGAACGTTAGCGTTCAGCTGCAACTTACCGAAGTCTGTTTGAAATAAAGGACCAAATTTTAATTCATACGGATGTCCATTTTGTAATGGGGCCTCAATCTCAGTAATCAGGCCGATATCAATAGGATATTTACCTGTTTCGGTAAGTTGAAATTTGTTTTCAAACTCAACGATACTAATTCCCTCATTACCTGCTGTTTCTCGCATAAAGTACAATTCAGTAAACCAGTAATTAGTAGCACCATAGCCAAATCCCAAACTCGTGACATGCTCACGGTCCTCCCCTGACACTTTACCGCTACCCGTTTTAAAATCGATTTCACGTTCGCCATATTCAACTTGCGGTGTGTAGACGTAGTCAGCAGAGCCTGCGAATGTGTTAACACTGTAAAAAGCCGAAAGTAAAACTAGGCAAGGGGCTACAATTTTTAATTTCATGAGTAACTCTAGATAAATTAAATTAGACATTTTTTTGTATGCTTAACCCATTGCATACCATAGTAAATGCTGGTTAATGCACAAATGTAAAATAGAACTTGCATACCGTCTGGCCGAGCGTTATAACCTATCAGTCCATGTAATAAAGTTCCTAATATTGACTGTTCTGGTAAGCTGGCTGATGTATCCCATAATGGGCTAATAAGACTTGGTAATAAGTCTGCTTGTACTAAACATCCTGCAGCTTGGGATGCCATTCCAGCAGCCAGCAATAATACCAATGCACTCGTTGCATTAAAAAAGTAATGTAATGGAACGCGTAATAGTCCTGCATACATTAAATAACCTACTGAAATGCCAGCCAGTAGACCGAGTGCACCGCCGGTCAACATTAAGGAAGAAGAGCTATTTGCTGATCTTGCAATGCCATACAAAAATAATGCAGTCTCTGAACCTTCACGTAATACTGCTAAGCTCACTAATACCATTAAGATTGAGCATTCAGTGCGACCATCTTTGATGGCATTACCAACATTACGTGCTTGTTTTGCTAAAGCCGCTCCATGAGAAGACATCCAAATACTATGCCAAGCCAGCATTAATACTGCGATGCCAAGAATTATCGCGTTGAATAGTTCTTGTCCAATACCATCAGCCCAATTACCAATGACATCGGCAAACGCAGCAACTATCCCAGCACCCAGTAAACCTAATAACAAACCGCTAGCAATCCACTGACCACGGCGAGGCACCGACTTGGTAGCAGCCGCTAAAATCCCAATGATAATCATAGCTTCTAAAGATTCTCTAAAAACAATTATTGCAGTGCCGAACATAAAGTTATCTATCCTCTATTTAACTACGATGGTGCCCTGAGCAGTCTTTTGGTTGAACTCACCAAAAAAGGGATAACGGCCTGGCCTCAAGGGACCTATAAATAAATTAGTTTTACTGTTCGCACCTACGACTTTTTCTCGGTTAAGTTCATAGCTTTCAAATTCTTCGGGTGTAGGGTCGCGATTCTCAATAATCATGCGCACTTTTTTACCAGCGGGGATTTCTATTACACTAGGTTGAAACTGGTGATTTTGAATGATGAGCGTAAATTCCTCGTCAGATGCAATAGCCATTTGAGGAAGCAATACGCAAATAAACAAACCAAACATTAATGCGAATAAAACTTTCATTGGCTATATCCAAAATTTAGATATAGCAATGATAATCATTATTATTCAATAAATCAAGTGCACTTTTGAAATTTTAATCCGCGTATTATTATTTTAATTTTATTAAAAACCAGTTTCATTCTGACACCATTGAAAATGGTTAAAATATTTTTAAAAATATTTATATTAATATTATTTTTGGAATCCACTTTGGCTGTTGCAGCTCAATATTACCCACATGAGCTTGGATTGAAGGTTATCCATTTAGGTCATCACTCATTTAAACAAGTAAGCAACGATAAAAGCCAAACCGTAGTAACTTCTACCGGTGCAGATCACTAGCAACTGGATACTGACAATGAATATGGCATGGAAGCGGCTACTTCGGGTAATCGATTCCCGAAGCCATTGTCAGCTTTACAAGAAAGCTCCTTCTCTACATAAGTTTTGCTATGCGCAAAACATAGGGTAACACTCACTC
>JAYTHN010000166.1:0-5029 GCA_043732505.1 Methylotenera sp. | reverse complement strand
ATAATTTAATACTGCCTATTGGTACCCAAAAAATAGGCAGTTTTGAGTACACGTTACATCTCAGTAACTCTGTATCCGCCATTGAGGATTTAGGTAATCTGCCAGTCAAAGTCATTAATGGCGCTTCTGTTTATATCCGCGATGTGGCGCATGTGCGGGATGGTAATCCGCCGCAAACAAATATCGTACACGTGGATGGTGGTCGGTCGGTGTTAATGTCCATTCTCAAAAATGGTGCAACCTCTACACTTTCTATTGTTTCTGGCGTTAAGGATAAGCTTGTAGTAATAAAATCTAGTTTACCTGAGAACTTAGTGGCTGCGCCAATCAATGATCAATCTCTATTCGTGCGTGCCGCAATCAGTCGTGTGGCTTATGAGGGTGCTTTAGCGGCTGCATTGACCAGTTTAATGATATTGCTGTTCTTAGGCAGTTGGCGCTCTACCATCATTATTGCGACCTCTATACCACTCTCTATTTTAGGTGCAATTATTGGGCTTTCTGCTATTGGAGAAACACTCAACATTATGACCCTAGGTGGTTCAGCACTTGCAGTGGGCATATTGGTAGATGATGCGACAATGACTATTGAGAATATTAACTGGCATTTAGAGCAGGGCAAATCGGTAGAAACATCAATTTTAGATGGTGCGGCACAAATTGTGACGCCAGCATTTGTATCACTATTATGTATATGTATCGTATTTGTTCCGATATTTTTCTTGGATGGCGTGTCATGCTTTCTCTTTGTACCAATGGCAGAATCTGTGATGTTCGCAATGGTCAGCTCGTTTATATTGTCACTTACTTTAGTGCCTACAATGGCTAATTATTTACTTATGCCGCATGCGCCTCATACCGATGAACATGGAACGATAACAACACCTACACGTAATCCGCTGGTGCGTTTTCAGCGTGGTTTTGAAGCCCGTTTTGAGCGATTTCGTGCAGGATATAAAGATCTGTTGGTGATGGCTGTGGCGCATCGCCGTATATTTGTCATGGGTTTTCTTGGAATGATTATGCTGTCATTCCTATTGATTCCATTTCTTGGCCGTAACTTTTTCCCAGCGGTGGATTGCGGTCAAATATTGATGCATGTCCGCGTGCCAGTAGGAACGTGTGTAGAAGATACAGCGGCACGCTTTGCTGCGATACAAACATCAATTAAACGCGTGATTCCTGCCAATGAGATTGCAACTATCGTAGACAATATCGGTATTCCTATCAGTAGTATCAATATGACCTACAACAATACGGGTTTGATAGGTGAGTAGGATGGCGATATACAAATTGCGCTTAAAGAGGGGCACCAGCCGACTGCCGACTATGTTCGTAGTTTGCGCGAAGTATTACCGAGCCAGTTTCCAGGGACCACATTTTCTTTTCCGCCCGCTGATATTGTTAGCCAGATTTTGAATTTTGGGTCACCTGCGCCTATTGATTTACAAATTCGGGGCGGTAGGCTTGCAGCCAATTTTGATTATGCCAATCAACTGTTGGCTAAGATTCGTCTTATTCCTAGCATGGTCGATGCACGTATTCAACAATCACGTACCAGCCCAGTCTTTAATATCAATATCAATATTAATATTAATATTGATAGAACACGCGCACAAGAAGTGGGTATCAGTAGAAGATATGTAACCAATAGCTTAGTGGTAAATCTTGCTGGTAGCTCGCAAGTTTCACCTACTTTCTGGCTCAATCCAGCGAATGGCGTATCCTATCCTATCGTATTGCAAACACAACAATTTCGCTTAGATAGCTTGAATGCGTTAGCTAATCTGCCTATTAGTGGCGTAGGTAATGCGCCACAAACACTAGGTGCGCTGGCTACTTTTGAACGTGGCGTGAGTAATGCTGTAGTGAGTCAATACGATATTCAAGCAATGGTACAGATTAACGCTACTACGCAGGATAGAGACTTGGGCGCAGTAGCTAAAGATATTCGGAAGATCATGGCTGATACAGCTGACCAAGTACCTAAAGGTGCAGCCGTGGCATTACTTGGGCAGGTAAAGACGATGGACAGTGCTTTCTCTGGTTTATTATTCGGCTTACTGGGTGCTATTGTACTTATTTATCTACTAATCGTCTTTATCTACTAATCGTCGTCAATTTCCAATCTTGGAGCGACCCGTTTGTTGTTATTACCGCGCTTCCCGCAGCGTTAGCAGGCATTGTGTGGATGCTATTTGCTACTTTTACACCGTTATCAGTGCCGGCATTAACTGGCGCTATCATGTTTATGGGCGTTGCTACAGCGAATAGCGTATTGGTGATTAGTTTTGCACGTGAGCGCTTAGATGAACTTGGTGATGCCACTGCAGCAGCAATTGATGCTGGTTTCGTCCGCTTTCGTCCGGTACTTATGACGGCGCTAGCGATGATTATTGGTATGGCACCGATGGCACTTAGCCTTGGCGAAGGCGGCGAACAAAATGCGTCATTAGGCCGCGCGGTGATAGGGGCTTAATATTTGCTACCATTGCAACGCTTATTTTCGTTCCTGTTGTATTTAGCAATGTACACAGGCGTTATAAAAAACAATCTGACCCTGACTCAATTGGAGAACTTCATGCAGGCTAACAATAAGGCTAATAGTCTTTCGCGCAGCTCTTTACTTATTATTGGCATCTTAGTGGCTGTCTTCGCGATTATCATTGTGGTCATAGGCGTTACTACCCGTGCTAACAATGATAGTAATCTGAAAGAATGGACCAATAAATAAGTTGTGCCTACAGTCAGCGTTAACCCATCAAGCGGCGCTGGCGATGCATCTAGTCTAGACTTACCTGGTCGCTTTTAAGCCGTATGCCCTTGCACCTATTTACGCACGTGTGAGTGGCTATTTAAAAAGCTGGAAAGTTGATATAGGGACCGTGGTAAAAGCAGGTCAATTATTAGGTGAAATAGAAACGCCAGATTTAGATCAACAGCTACCACAGGCTAGCGCTGATTTAGGCAGTGCTCAAGCTAACGTTGGCCTAGCTGCGACTACAGCCAAATGTTGGCAGGATATGTTGGTGACTGATTCAGTATCTAAGCAAGAAGTTGACGACAGAACAGGTGATTACGCGAGTAAAAAAACCATGGTAAAAGCAGCACAAGCAAATGTAAACCGTACAATTGCTTTAAAAAGCTTTACGCGTATTGTGGCGCCTTTTAACAGTACCGTGACTGCCCGTAATACAGATACTGGCGCCTTAATTAATTCAGGTGGTGGAACTGGGCCTGCTTTATTCGAGATTTCAGATACGCGTAAATTACGTTTATATGTAAATGTGCCTCAGAATTACGTCAACAGCATCAAACAGGGAACCAAAGCTAATATCAAAGTCCCTGAGCAGCCAGCTAAAACCTATACTGCTACAGTCGAGACGACCTCAGGCGCTATTGATGTCGCCTCTGGAACAATATTAGTACAGCTGGCCGTTGATAATGCAGCTGGTGAATTGTTGCCAGGTGGATTTGCTAATGTCAGCTTAAATTTACCTCGCAATCAAGCTTTGCTTAGTGTGCCTGTCAGCGCACTGATTTTTGATCAGTCTGGGTTACGTGTGGCTACGGTTGGAGCTGATAATAAAGTACTGGTAAAGACAATCACTATCGCACGTGACCTTGGGAAAACAATCGAATTACACTCAGGTCTCAATGCAGATGATCGCGTGATAGAAAACCCGCCTGATGGTATTGCTGATGGTGATCAAGTGAATATCGCGCAAAATACGAGTACAGCTGGGCAACCTAATGCTGATCAAAAGGAAAGCGATAAAAAAGAGGGTACTCAATACCACTAAGTTATTAATTGTTGTTTCAGCCTTGTCTATCGGCTCATGTTCGTTGGCGCCAGCGTTAAAAATGCCAGAAGTCCATGTTGCACAAAACTATAAGGAAACAGCCCCTTGGATGCCAGCTCGTCCAGCTGATGAGCTATCACGAGGGCCTTGGTGGGAATTATTTGGCGATTCACAATTGAATGGTTTGGAGCAGCGCTTAACGACTAATAATCCAGACCTTGCTGCGGCTATTGCGCGCAACAGACAGGCGCAAGCTTAAAGCGACCAATTGCGTTAAGGCCTTTTCCCTGCACTGACAGGCACGGGTAGTGCTCAACGTAACCGCCAGTCTGATAGGCGACCAGTACGCGGCACTACCAGCGATAGTGAATATAGTGCTTATAGCATTGGTGTACAGGCTGATTACGAGCTGGATTTGTGGCAGCGTGTTGGTAATCAAGTGGTCGCAGGTAAAGCTACTGAAGAAGCTGCGCAAGCTGATTTAGAATCTGTGCGACTTGGTTTACAAGCCCAGTTGACTGAAAACTATGTGATTCCTCGAGACTTGGATAAGCAGATTCAATTATTAAAAGATACGGTGTCTGCGAACCAGAAAAGCTTAGATTTAACCAAAGCGAGTCATGATGTTAGTATTGCGCCTGTGTTAGATGTAGCACGTGCACAAACTCAATATGACTCTGCACAATCTCAAGTTGAGCAAGCCTCAGCGCAACGTGCGCTAAGTGAGCATGCAATTGCAGTACTCGTAGGTGCTTCAGTTTCGGAGTTCAGTATTCCAGTAGTGATGGCGAAGATGTCAATTCCTGAAATACCGCTAGGTGTACCGTCTAGCCTATAACAACGCAGACCAGATATTGCGGCTGCACAGCGCCGTGTCGCAGCGGATAATGCCAGTATAGGAGTTGCGCGGGCGGCGTTCATTCCAAGCTTAACGCTCAGTGGTCTCATCGGTTTTCAAAGTACAACCCCATGCAATTGGATAGCAGCGCCTAATACGTTTTGGTCGATAGGGCCATCATTGTTGGTTAATTTATTTGATGCAGAAATGCGTAAATCACAGGTTAAGCAGGCAGAAGCCGCACTAGATGAATCGGGCGCAAAATAGCGCAGTTTGGTGTTAACCGCTTTTCAGCAAGTAGAAGATAACTTAGCTTTACTCAATCATTATCGCTTGGCAGCTGAGTCTCAAGAGTCAGCCTCTGCAGCCGCTCAAAAATCTTTAGATT
>JAYTHN010000165.1:0-1421 GCA_043732505.1 Methylotenera sp. | reverse complement strand
TCATTGGTTTTTTGCCGATGTTTTTGATTTTGCCAACTCGACCAGCAGTAGGTGATATGAAAGTTACCTTACTGGATGTTGGTCAAGGATTAAGCGTAGTGGTACAAACCGCAACGCATAATATGCTGTATGACGCAGGGCCAAAATATACCGAGCATAGTGATGCAGGTAGCCGTGTCATCATTACATTTTTAAATGGCGAAGGCGTGAAAAAATTAGATGGTTTTATCGTGAGCCATAATGATATTGACCACAGTGGTGGTATGCCTTCTGTATTAGCGTTAATACCAGTCACATGGCTTGCTAGTTCATTTACGCCTGACATAGAAACTGGAGAGATAAAAACTTTAGACACATTGACAAAAATCTCTTGTTTTGTAGGGCAAGTATGGACTTGGGATAGGGTAAAGTTTGAAATGCTACATCCCACTTTTGAAAGTTATGATGAGACAACGATTAAAGACAGTAATCGTAGTTGCGTACTTAAAATCACTAGTCAAGCTGGCAGTATATTGCTTAGAGGGGATATTGAAAAAGAAGCAGAATTAGATTTAATCAATATAGATTCAGCAAAACTTAAAAGTGATGTGATGACGGTACCGCATCACGGTAGTAAAACTTCATCAACGCCTGCATTTATTGAAGCAGTTTCGCCAATTGTAAGTGTTTTCACCACAGGTTATTTGAATCGCTTCGGACACCCTAAGCCTGTGATTGTTGAGCGTTATCAAACAGCCAATAGTATGATGTACAGGTCTGATTACGACGGTGCATTGCAGATTGATTTTGTAAATAATTTGAGTGGCAAACATGAAATTAATTTAACCAGTTGGCGCAGTCAATACAGGCGTTATTGGCAAGATCATTTTGCGCAAGATGCGCAGGTAAGTAAATAGCTTAGCGCGATATTTGAAAGTTCAAATTCACCCTCATGCTTGAAGATGATGCCTGATGTAATAACATGTAAATTTTCCAATCAAGCGCAGTAGTCGCTTGCCCAAACCCTGACTACCAGCTAAAGTAATGCTCAGATAAGTTTGATGCATCCTACAGCGAACTTTTAACATTTAAAATCATTCTAGTTAATTTTAAGGAGTTGCACTGTGTGGCAAATTATTTTAGCAGCGGGCTGGCCAATTTGGCCGCTTATTATTGCATCTGTCATAGCGTTAGCCATTATAGGTGAGCGCTTTTTTGCATTGCGTGAAGGTACTGTTGCCCCTAAAAACTTATTACCTGAAGTGCAAATATGGCTAACTAAGGGCGGTGTTACTAAAGAAACCATCAGCCGTTTAGAGCAACATTCTTTGCTCGGACAAGTGTTTGCTAGCGCTTTGGCTAACAGTAAAAGCTCACGAGAAGTGACTAAAGAGGCAATTGAAGAAACTGGCCGTGCCGTTGCACATAGCTTAGAAAAATAT
>JAYTHN010000164.1:0-1421 GCA_043732505.1 Methylotenera sp. | reverse complement strand
TGGTTGTGCATCAACCAGTAAAAAAGAGGGCACGGGTGAGTATATTGATGATAGCGTGATTACCACTAAGGTAAAAACTGCCATGCTAAACGAGCCATAATTAAAATCTTCTGAAATAAATGTTGAAACATTTAAAGGTGTTGTACAGCTAAGCGGCTTTGTAAGTTCGGAGACTGATATCAAGAAAGCTGCCGATGTTGCAAGTGCCGTTAAAGGCGTTATTTTAGTTAAAAATGATATGCGACTTAAAGATAATTAGAGTTAAAGGTAACTAGACTGACTCTAATATAGAAATAAATTTTTAATAAACATTAGTTGCGTTAAACCTAAACCATTGCTGGCACTTCTTGATTGTGGAAGATACGCTTATAAGTTTCTTTATCGGTCTGGTAACAAACACATGATACTGATTCGAGGCCGCTGACATTCAGAATTTTAAGGTCACCACGGCTATAGCTAATTAATTTTCTAGCATGTAATGAGCCAGCCGCTTTGGTCACACCAACTCGTCTCACTCCTAGCATCTGCGCAAGCATCTCTTGCGTAATATAAAATTCTTTAGAGTGTTTCCTATCTTTAATCATGAGCAGTAAACGCGCGAGACGTTCTTCAACTACATGAAAACGATTGCATACACTAGTTTGTACCAGTTGACTGAAAGAAACGTAGATATATCGTTTTAATTGTAATTGTAACTCAGCACTTTGCTCAAGCTGGTTGAGAAATGCTGATACGGTTATGCGCAGTGCAGTGCCTGCACCTTGAACCAAGGCACGAAATGGCGCGATATTACTTCCTAACATCAGGCTAATGCCAAGCATACCCTCACTACCAATCAACGCTACTTTCATGCCTACATTACCATCAACTGGATTTACTAAAGAGATATTGCTCTCAATAGGAAAATATACATGCTCAATGACATCACCAGCATTACAAAGTGCATCACCAAGTGTCAATTGAACAGATTCACATTGTGCTATAAATGCTTCTCGATCTTTATTTGGTAAACCTTCTAATAATGCATTGCTTGCTGGCGCTATTTTAGAAAACTGCATATCTCGCTTAAACCAAACTTCATTGTTGGTGGGCATTAATAGTCTCCTGCAATATTTAAATATTCTGTCATTTTAGGTTGCCATTACATAACAATTGATTTTATGTTAGTTATCCAGCTTCTTATTCAAAAGCCAGTTTTACTCTAAAAGTTAAGCGTTGCTAAGAATTAATAAACACAAATTACCTCACTAAACTTCTATCGTCTGTTCGCTAACACACTTATTAATTTAGTAAGTTTAAATCGTGGTTTTAAGTTACTAAATGCAAGTTGAAGGTGTGATTAAACTCTGTGCGATAGGACACGGACAGCTATCTGAATCCTCAGTAGTCTGTAATTACAAGCATTGATATTTAGTTTTTTT
>JAYTHN010000163.1:0-15267 GCA_043732505.1 Methylotenera sp. | reverse complement strand
GTTTAGCATTGGGCCAAGTGGCATCACATAACATGCAATCATTGATTAATAAAGAGCTAGGGGTTGCGTTATTCAATGGCCTTATATGGGGCGGTGTATTGGCTGTGATTGCCTCAGTGATATATAGCAATTATCATTTAGAATTGGTGATGATGGCAGCAATTACGCTAAATTTGCTGCTTGCCGCAATCATGGGAGTGATGATACCCCTCATTATGAATAAGTTTGGTCGTGATCCAGCAGTAGGGTCTAGCGTATTAATCACCGCAGTAACTGATAGCGGTGGGTTTTTTATATTTTTAGGTTTGGCAACTATATTTTTAATCTAATAGACACAGTTTTAAAACCACACCTTCATATTTAAATAGATTGTAATTTATAAAATGAATCCAGAAATAGACTTTGTATGGCAAGAAATGCTTGCCGATTTATCCAAACCGGCAGCGCTATCGCAACTCGCAATTGTAGTTGCGGCTATTAGCATTGCATGGGCCATTAATGGCGCCTTACGCGCCTATGTGATGCGTAATGCACCAGAAAACTGGAAGTTAGGTATTGGTGGTATTAACCGTGTTTTATTCCCTTTATCTACGCTTATATTCGTATTAGTGGGTAAGACAATACTGGGTCACTGGCAACATGTAAGTTTATTGCAGCTAGCGAGCAAATTATTATTAGCGATGGCATTAATACGTCTAGCTGTTTATGCGGTTAGATATATTGTGGCGCCTGGTGGGTTGCTTAAAACACTTGAAAATGCAATTTCAGGTCTTATTTGGTTGGTGCTTGCACTACATTTGAGTGGAATATTACCGCAGATATTTACTGTATTAGAGAATGTTAAATTTAATATCGGTAAAAATCCAGTCAACTTGTTATTGATACTGCAGGCGTTGCTGACTATTTTAGTCACTTTATTTATAGCAATGTGGATTAGCCGTTTGCTAGAAAATCGATTAATGCGTGCAGAACATGTGAATATGAACATGCGAGTAGTACTGACCAAGTTATTGAGAATTTTTTTACTATTTACGGCAATACTCATTGCACTTTCAGCAGTCGGCTTAGATATCACGCTACTATCAGTTTTTGGTGGTGCTTTAGGTGTGGGTTTAGGCTTCGGTTTGCAGAGGATTGCAAGTAACTATGTTAGTGGATTTATCATACTACTCGATAAATCTATGCAAATAGGTGACGTGATTACAGTAGAGACACATTATGGAGTAGTAAGTGATTTGCGGGCGCGTTACTTAGTGCTACGTAAGTTAGATGGCACGGAGGTGATTATTCCTAATGAGATGTTGATCATAAACCCTGTTATCAATCATTCATTTACTGATCACAAAGCAAGAGTACAAATGCCAGTTCAAATAAGTTACGACAGCCCACTAGAATTGGCAATGCAATTGATTTTCGATGCAGCAAATAATCATCCGCGTATATTAGTAACGCCACCACCTGCGGTATTAATTAAAGGTTTTGGTGATAATGGTATTGGCCTGACATTGTCAATTTGGATACCTGACCCTGAAGAGGGTTCAGCGTCCTTACAATCTGAAATTTATTTAGAAATATGGCGTGCATTTTTAGCTAACAATATATCCATACCATTCCCACAACGTGAAGTGCGCATCTTAGGCAATTCATACCCAACAAGCGTTGCCCCTGAGAAAGTTTAGCTTAGTCTCAAATAGGGATGGCTAATAAAAAAGCCCACAACGTGGGCTTTTTTATTACTTAGATAAATCAATAAATCTCGATCTATTTAAGTTTAGTTTCTTTGTACAATACATGCTTACGAACCACTGGATCAAATTTCTTGATTTCCATTTTCCCTGGCATAGTACGTTTGTTCTTAGTAGTGGTATAGAAATGACCTGTACCAGCACTTGATTCTAATTTAATTTTTTCGCGCATGATATTTCAGCCTTCCTAAATTTTCTGGCCAGCAGCACGCATACCAGCAAGCACGGAATCAATACCGTTTTTGTCGATAGTGCGTAGCGCATTGTTAGTAATACGCATGCTTACCCAGCGATTTTCGCTCTCAACCCAAAATTTGCGATTTTGCAAATTAGGTAAAAAACGGCGTTTTGTTCTGTTGTTAGCGTGAGAAACATTGTTACCCACCATTGGCTTTTTGCCTGTTACCATACATACACGTGCCATGGTTATTCTCCAAACATTCACTTTTTTCTAAAGACAACTATTATAGTATGAAAACTGATTTATTCCCAAGAGATATATCAATAATATTCATGTTTTAACTGTTAAATAAAGTAGTTAATATGAAAATAATTCAATTAACTATTAAATCTACATCAGTTAATGTTTGCCCGTGCTGCCAAACCCGCCATCACCTCGCTCACTAGCATCAAAATCGTCGACTAAATGAAACTCGGCTTGTACAACAGGTACGATTACTAGCTGTGCAATACGCTCCATGGGGTTAAGTTCAAAAGCAGTGCTGCCGCGGTTCCAGCATGACACCATCAACTGACCTTGATAGTCAGAATCAATCAATCCAACTAAATTACCTAATACAATGCCGTGCTTATGGCCTAGGCCTGAGCGAGGTAGAATTAAAGCCGCGTAATAAGTGTTATCTAAATGTATCGCCATGCCAGTAGGAATAAGCGTGGCTTCACCAGGCTGTAAGCTAACGCTAGCTTCAATACAGGCGCGTAAATCTAGCCCTGCAGAGCCTGCCGTGGCATAAGCTGGCATTTGTTCATGTAAGCGACTATCTAAAATTTTAAGATCTACAATTAAACTCATTTCATCACTTTCTGGTTAACTATTTTTAAATTAAAGCATTGGTAAAAGCATGCATCGCTTAATTCGCTAGCATGTTGCTGATGTGAACTAAGATTTCATGCGCAAGCGTTGTTTTATCAGCAAAGGGTAGCGCATGTGTGCCAGCGTCATCAATTAATGTGATGTTGGCATTGTCTTTGCCCATGCTCTCGCTAATTAAATTAGCGACAATCAATGGTAATTTTTTTGCATTACGTTTTTGTGAGGCATACTCAATTAGATGCTCAGTTTCTGCTGCAAATCCCACACAAAATGGCGCATTTGGCAAGATGGCAACTTCAGCTAAAATATCTTTGTTACGCTGGAGTTCTAATGTGAGTACCGCCGTATTTTTTTTAATCTTTTGTTCGCTTGATGTTGCTGGTGAGTAATCTGCTACCGCTGCTACGGCAATAAAAATATCTTGTGTTGTTATGTGTTCCATCACGGCTGTATACATATTAGCTGCGCTTTTGGCTACAATATTTCTAATCCCTATTGGAGCGGTAAGTGAAGTTTCACCGCTAACAAGCGTTACCTCAGCACCCATATCATGAGCTACTTTCGCTAATGAATAGCCCATTTTCCCACTGCTTAAATTGGTAACAGCACGGACTGGATCTATCATTTCTAACGTAGCACCAGCTGTAATCAGTATACGTTTGCCTGCTAGTAGCTTAGGCGTAAAGTGGGCATTCACTAACGCTAGTAATGATTCTGGTTCTAGCATGCGACCTAGACCTATTTCACAGCAAGCCTGCTCACCAGCGTCAGGGCCTAGTACCAGAATTTGATCTGATTTGAGTTGCTGAATATTACGTTGCGTCGCTGGGTTCTCCCACATTTGCTTATTCATCGCAGGTGCTAATAACAATGGGCATGCTTTTTGATCAGAACCTCGCGCTAAACAAAGTGTAGAGAGCAAGTCATTCGCATGGCCTTGCGCTAATTTGGCAATAAAGTCTGCGCTGGCAGGGGCAATTAAAATAGCATCCGCTACACGAGATAGTTCAATATGCGGCATACCATTACCGATGCTGCTATCCCACATATCAATAAATACTGGTTTGCCAGAAAGCGCTTGCATAGTAACAGGCGTAATAAATTGACAGGCAGCCGCTGTCATCACTACTTGCACATCAATACCAGCTCTAACTAATAAGCGTACTAGTTCAGCCGCTTTATAAGCGGCAATACCGCCAGTAATCCCTAAAACTAGATGTTTGTTTTGCATTAAATGTTTTTTTGCACAGGATGCATGGTAAATTTTATATGATGAAAATATTGGTTTAAAACTTGAGCGATAGTAAGTTTAACATGACCTTAAGTTTGTTACATTGACCTTGTGCCCATCATTTTGCATAGGCTAGTTGTTGCGATGTTACTGCAGCACAATCTAGTGACATTTAACACTAGATTCAGCTAAATTTTAAACTTAAGTATGAGAGAGAAAGCCAAGTAATGTGGAAAAAAATTAGAGTCATCATCCTATTGTTAATATTAGCAACGGTGGTACAGCAGACTTGGTTAGATAAAGCGGATTTAGCTTGGAAGCATAATTTGTATGTAGCCGTTTATCCAGTCAATGTGGATCGTAGTATAAAAGTGAGTGCCTACTTACATACTTTAACGCGTGAGGATTTTGCAGATGTGGCTGAATATTTTGCAAAGCAAGCCGAGCCCTATCATTTAGGCCTACGTCATCCAATTGAGCTAGAATTGGGCGCTGAAGTGATGAATACTCCACCTTCTCCACCTGTTGGTAATAAAGTATTAGATACTATTATTTGGAGTTTAAAATTTAGGTATTTTGCATGGATGAATAGCCAAAAAGTAAATGTTAAGCCAGATATTCGGCTGTATTTACTGTATTACGACCCTCTTAGCCACCCTAGACTTAGCCACTCGGTCGCTTTAAATAAGGGTCGGATAGGACGTATTAATTTATTTGGTGCTAATGATTATAACAAACAAAACTTGGTGATACTGTCACACGAACTACTACATACACTAAACGCAACTGATAAGTATGATTTAAGGAATACACTGCCCATTTACCCAGATGGTTATGCTGAGCCTGATAAAGTGCCGCGTTACCCTCAAAGTCTGGCGGAATTAATGGGTGGACGAGTTCCTGTCAGTGAAAGTAAGGCAAAAATACCTAAAAGTTTAGAACAAACAATCATAGGTAAAAACACTGCACGTGAAATAGGCTGGCTAAAATAATGATTCATAAAAAGAGGAGTAGTGAATGGCGATTACCGATTGGCCGACAAGTGATCGTCCGCGAGAAAAACTGCTGGAGCTGGGTGAAGAAGCGTTATCTGATGCGGAATTACTCGCTATTTTTTTACGCGTAGGTGTAACAGGGAAAAGTGCTGTAGATTTAACCGTGATTTACTCACGCAGTTTGTCAGTCTAAATGGTATATTCGCCGCACCATTGAACGAACTTATCCAGGTGCATGGCATAGGTACTAGTAAATATGCACAGTTACAAGCTATATTTGAGATGAGCCGTCGTGCTCTCAATGAGCAAATGCAAGTCAAAGATATTTTGAGCTCGCCAAAGCAAGTACGTGATTATCTGTGCTTAAAATTAGGCAGTTTAAGGTGTGAGGTATTCATGGTGCTATTTTTAGATGCACAAAATAAAGTCATTACAACTGAAGAAATGTTCACGGGCACGCTTACTCAGACCAGCGTTTATCCACGAGAAGTCGTTAAAAGAGCGTTACATCATAATGCGGCTTCAGTCATATTTGCGCATAATCATCCGTCAGGGGTAGCAGAACAGAGTAGGGCAGATGAGATGATTACGACTGAACTTAAGAAAGCTTTAGCACTAGTGGATGTCAGAGTGCTAGACAATTTTATTGTTGCGGGGAATGCCACTTTATCGTTTGTTGAGCGTGGGTTACTCTAAAAAATAGCACTAACTCACTTATTTGATGTTTATCTACCCTTGCCAGTTATAAAGCCGCGATTATATTCTTTGTTACCCACTGGGATACAACGCACCAAACCTAAAAAGTCACCTTGCATTCCAGATGGGCAACCTTAATTTTCAGGAAATTGCAATGCAATTTCTTTAGCTTCGATTGCTTTCTTGGTATCAATAAATCCCTAACGACCATAAGCATGTAACACTACTTGATCACCTTGCGAGATTTTTGCTACAACATCCTTTGATATGGGTTGAGCTGATGCTGTAAGCGTCCAAAATAGGCATGTACTAACTAAACTTATTAAAACCAATCGTTATTTTTCATCACATCTCTCTTAGAAATATTTTTACTAATATTGTACTTAAAACTTAGCATGCATTTGTACGAGTCGCTTCAACTCTGGGACACAAGAGCCGCATTCAGTGCCGCATTTTAATTTTCTTTGAAGTGTAATGAGGTCCGCGCCAAGTTCAATCGTATCAATAATGTCATTTTCAGCAACATCTAAGCAATTACAGACGACTTTACCGCGACTACGCTGACCTGCTGGTGGTGAGCTAAGTGGCGCTAAGGCCCAACGACGCAATTCTGGGCTAAATTCTCCTGTACTCATCACGTCTTTAAGCCAATCTGCAGCAAGTATTTCACCGACCAATCGAACTCCAGTCACTTCTGGCTTGCTATTGGAAGGGTTATTTTCAATCATAATTCGTTTGCTAATGCCACGTTTTTCATCATTATAATGGAGTAACGGCATATCTTCAGTCATACCAAGTATGGTGTCAATCTCGGTTATTAATGAGACATCTGGCGCTTCCCCATTAGCTGCACGTAAAATTAACATACCCGCATGACATGCTGTGTCACGGCCGAATAATCCGCAACTAGCATATTCAAAATTTGCCATTAAATTACGTACTTTTTGCAGCATAGTTAAGTCATGAATCGTACGCATCACTGTCATGCGCCAAGGTAGTTCAAGCTTTTCAATTTTAACCGCAGTATGTTTGAGTTCTGGTTGTTTAGAAGTCTTGTCGAATGCAGGCGGCATCAAGGCATTCACACCTAAACCATGCATAAACTGTCTGCCCCAATGCATTGCAATAAAGGTTTGTGACGGTTGTACCTCATTGGAAGTTTGAGCAGGCAATATTAAGCTACCACGTTTATTACTGACTTTGATGAGGTCGCCATTTTTAATAGAACGGCGCATCATATCTTCAGCATTAATGTTGATTACTGGCTCTTCAGCATGGTTAAATAGCTGTGCGACCGTTCCTGTGCGGCTCATGCCATGCCATTGGTCACGCAAACGCCCAGTGATTAGATGTAAAGGGTAACGAGCATCTATTTTGTCTGCGGTACCTTTGTAAACCGCGTTAACAAATTGTGCTTTACCGTCTGGTTTTTGGAAGATACCATCTGCATATAGACGCGCTTTACCCGTCGTGTCGCCCTTTAAAAACGGCCACTGTTGAGGGCCTTTTTCGTTGAGTAGGTTGTAAGTCAGACCGGTAATATCTAAGTCACGTCCACGCGTTGTTTCGCGATGTTCATTGAAGATTTCTTCAGTAGTCGTGTAAGGAAACAGATACGTGCTTTTAGCTAGTCGTTTTTCCAAGCGTTGCGCAAAATCCACCATGATTGCCCAATCATGGCGAGCTTCTGCAGGTGGAGGTACGGCAGGATTCACACGCGTGATACGCCGTTCAGAGTTGGTGACTGACCCTTCTTTTTCACCCCAAGTACTTGCGGGTAACAATACATCTGCGTATCGATTGGTATCAGTATTATTGTAGGCATCCTGTACTACGACTAATTCAGCAGTTTCAAAGGCTTTTAGTACGTTATTCAAATCTGGCATCGAATGTGCAGGGTTTGTACAAGCAATCCAAATGGCTTTAATGCTGCCGTCTTTCACCGCGTCAAACATTTCAATAGCAGTTTTCCCTGCAGATTCAGGCACGCTGGTTACACCCCAAAACTTAGCAATCTCTGCGCGATGTTCAGCATTAGCTAAATCACGATGACCAGACATTAAGTTCGCCATGCCGCCCACTTCACGTCCGCCCATTGCATTGGGTTGACCTGTGAGTGAAAAAGGACCTGCGCCTAGTTTACCGATTTGTCCAGTCGCAAGATGCAGATTGATAAGCGCTGCATTTTTATCTGTACCATGAATAGACTGATTTAAACCCATGCAATACATAGAGAGTGTGGGCCCTGTGCCAAACCACTCAGCGGCAGTAATAATTTCAGCTTCTTTAATGCCGCAAATATCCGATACCATTTTGGGTGTGTATTCACGTACTGTATTTTTAAGTGATTCAAACCCGTTAGTATGCGCATTGATAAAAGCCATATCCAGCAAGCCTTCCCATAGCATCACATGCAACATACCGTTAAATAAGGCAACGTCTGTTCCTGGCAGAATCGCAAGATGTAGGTCTGCAGCTTGCGCGGTATCCGTGCGACGAGGATCTACCACTACGATTTTTAAGTTTGGATTTTTAGCTTTCGCATCTTCAATGCGACGATAGATAATCGGATGCGCAAACGCAGTATTAGAGCCTGCAATAAACAGGCACTCTGTGTGGTCGATGTCTTCGTAACAAGCGGGTGGCGAATCTGCGCCTAAGGTCGCTTTATAACCCGTAACTGCAGAACTCATGCAAAGCCGCGAGTTAGTGTCCACATTATTAGTACCAATCAAGCCTTTGGCAAGCTTGTTGAAAACATAGTAATCTTCAGTCAATAATTGGCCTGAAATATAAAAAGCGACGCTATCTGGGCCATGTGTTTCTATGGTCTTAGCGAATTTTTCAACCACAAAATCTAGTGATTCATCCCATGTAGCGCGCAATCTAGGTGCTTCACGGTGAGTGCGTAGCTCTGGATAAAGTAAGCGATTATCAAGTTTAGCGGTGAGATGTAGCGTTGAGCCTTTGGTGCACAAGCGACCAAAATTGGCAGGGTGGGTGACATCGCCTTTTATATCAATAATATTATCGTTTTGACTAGATATGATGACACCGCAACCAACGCCGCAATAACAACAGGTACTTTTTGTTTCTTTAATCACTTTTATATACCACGCTTGTATTTACTTCACCTGTATTTACTACACTTGCAAACCGCATGAACATCATCTCTAAAGTTTAGTCTTTAAGTTCTAAATAAACAAAACCATCTTCAATTTTAGTATTGAAACAGGAAGTTGCGCCTTCATCTGGCTCTTCAGCTTTCCCATCCACTAAGCTGATTTTCCATGAATGCAGTGGGCAAGCAATTTTATCGCCGTACACAATACCTTCTGATAACGGGCCGCCTTTGTGCGGGCAGGTGTTGTTAATCGCAAAAATGCGATCATCCTCTAAACGAAACACACCGATTTCAACATCTTTTGTTCGTACAACACGCGCACCTAATTTAGGAATATCTTCAAATGGCGCTACTTTTACCCAGTTACTCATTACAGTCCTACCTCAACATTACATTTAATCAATTAGCGATTAATGACATTATTTAATGCGTCATGAAACGACCAATAGATAGATCAATAAAAAATTTACAATTAACGAGAATATTGCAAGCCACTGCCATTTCACCAATCTTGCTCTTGCAATCAGAGGTGTGCGTGCAGGGGCTAAAATAGGCTTTAACTCTCCATGTTCAAGTGCAATTAACATTTCTTCTGCAGTTTCAAATCTTATCTTCACATCTCTTGCAATGGCTTTTAATATGATATTTTCTAGCCAATAGGGAATATCGGGCCTGTATCGCGTTGGTGGCGTTGGCGCACCAAATTTCGGATGCTGAAAAGGCTCTATCTCGCCATGCGGATATTTACGCGTAAGCAAGTGATAAAGCGTAACGCCTGCCGCATAAATGTCACTTTGCGGCGTGGCGATTTCGCCATCAAATAATTCAGGCGCCATATAGCCAGGCGTACCAGGATTTTGCATCGCTTCAATCGTGCCAACGCCACTACTTAACGCTACGCCTAAATCTAAAATACGCAATCGCTGATCACTAGCCTGATGCACATTATCTGGTTTGATATCTCTATGCACAATATTAAGCCTATGCAATGCACCTATGCCGCGCATCATATCTAGTCCAATTTTTGCCGTACCCGCTACGGTAAAATGGTGACCACTATCTACGCGTTGCTGCAATGTTGCACCTTCATGCCAGCTCATAATGTAATAAAGTTTGCTACGCTTTTCTACCGATACAGGAAACACTTGCGGCACGTACTGTGAAACTACACGCTTTGCTAGCCACTCCTCATTCAGCAGACCGTTACAGCTATCAATATCTGTTGCTAACAATGGTTGCAAAGTCTTTAATACAAATAGTTGTTTACTACTCACATGGCGTACTTTATAAAGCAAGCTAGCGCGCGATTCATACAAAATATTGACCACTTCAAAGTCATCGATGACTTCACCGATACTTAATTTATTCGGTAAACCTAAATGTTTGCCGCCAGCTAGTAGTTCAGAAAGTGTGTCTTCGCCTAGTTGTGTCACCTTAACTACAACGGCAGTGCTGTTATCTGTACCGCCTTTTTCTATAGCAGTTTTAGTTAAGTGGTCGCAAATCATTTGTGGGCTATCAAAAAGGCCTAATGCTTTATGAATCGCTTTTTCACCCAACACATCCCACACGCCATCACTCATGAGTGCGAATATATCGCCTACTTGCAGCGCGCCTTCACCAAAATCAACGGCTAAATGTTGATCCAGACCTACTGCACGTTTGAGTACATGCCGTATATCTGGTCTATCCCACACATGGTCAGTGGTCAGCTGCTTTAAAACACCATCCCGCAGTAAATAAATGCGGGTATCTCCCACGTGTGCAGAATAATAACGTTGACCACGTAATAACAATAATGACAGCGTTGTTGCCATACCAGCCATGTCTCTGTTAGCGTTGGCTTGTGAAATTAACCAGCGGTTTGCAGCAGTAAGTACTTTGTCTAGCGAGGCTAGTGGTTCCCAAGTGTCGGGTGTAGCATAGTAATCAGAGCTTACAGTCCGTATCGTCATTTCGGAAGCATCACCGCCACCTGCATTACCACTTACCCCATCCGCTACTGCAATCAAGGCCCCCTTAACGCTCAGTTGCTCGTTAACTGGTGTGACCACGCCAACATAATCTTCATTGCGCGCGCGTGGACCTGCGAGGCTGGATTGGCCAATCTCAAATTGTAATGACATCCGTCTAGTTTACACTTTTGCAGATGTGGCTGTAGCACTGCCCCAAGTAGTACGCCATCTGGTTTTGACGCCCGCTAGACCTATCATCGCCAATACTGCTAAGCCTGCAAAAATCATCAAACCAGTTTGGTAATTGCCCGAAACTTGCTTAAAGTAACCCAAGCTCGCGGCCAAGTAGAAACCACCTAGGCCACCAGCCATACCCACTAAACCTGTCATTACGCCAATTTCTTTACGGAAGCGTTGCGGTACTAATTGGAACACAGCACCATTACCCATGCCTAACACTGCCATCACTGGAATAATGATAGCTAACGCAAGTTGATAAGTCGGTTGGCCGAAGCTCATCACAAATAACAGCACAGCAACAATTGCGTACATGGTGAGAAGTGTGCGAATGCCACCAATACGGTCGGCAATCATACCGCCAATTGGCCTCACTAATGAACCAGCAAATACGCATGCAGCCGTACAATAACCTGCTTTTACTGGGCCTAAGCTGTAAAGATCATTAAAGTAGATGGTGAGTGATGAAGCTAAACCGACAAATCCACCGAAAGTAACACTATAAAAGAACATAAACCACCAAGCATCTTTGTCATTTAATATAGCAGCATATTGGCTTAAAGATTTAGCAGGTGGCGTGTCTGGACTATCTTTTGCGAAAATTAGGTACACGGCTAAAGCAATGCCCAAAGGAATAAGCGCCATGCCAAATACATTATTCCAACCGTAAGCTACGGCTAACCCTGGTGCAAATAAGGCTGCAAATACAGTACCTGAATTGCCTGCTCCAGCAATACCCAATGCGGTACCTTGATGCTCAGGCGGATACCAGCGACTTGCTAATGGAAGCGCTACAGCAAATGCTGAGCCTGCGAAACCTAAACCTATACCTAACATCAGCGCTTGTTGAAAAGTCTCAATCCCATGTAGCCAAGCAGTCAGTAGGCTTAAAATTACTATGGTTTGGCCAATTAAACCTGCGGATTTAGGTTTAATTTGATCGACTAATACACCCATCACAATACGCAATAGTGCGCCTGCTAACACTGGCGTTGCTACCATTAAACCTTTTTGTGAAGGTGATAGCTGTAAGTCTGTCGCCATTTGCACTGCTAATGGGCCAAGTAGTACCCAAACCATAAAACTTAAATCAAAATATAAAAACGCTGAAAACAACGTAGGTTTATGACCTGCTTGCCAGAAACTTTTTTGCATGGAACTTCCTTCTAATATTTTTTTAATCAGTTCGCACAATTGCCAAGCATTTGCGAAAATAATGACGTCGGATTTTTATACCGAAATAATCTCAAACTCTTTATGTTGCGCACGTTTTTGCACACGGTCGCTCCACGGCTCTACAGCTCCTTGTAATGCAAATAATAGACGCTCATAAGCCGCTTTTCGACCTTCAGTATCTTCTAATACGCGTTGTTTCACATACTTTAAACCTACACGCTCAATCCAATGCACTGTACGGTCTAAATAGCGGGCTTCTTCACGATAAATTTGGGTAAATGCACCTGAATACTCCAATACTTCATCATCAGTTTTTACTTTACATAGAAACTGAGCGACTTCGGTTTTAATGCCGCCGTTACCGCCTACGTAGATTTCCCAGCCAGAATCCACACCGATAATACCTACATCCTTGATGCCAGATTCAGCACAGTTGCGCGGGCAACCTGATACTGCAAATTTGAATTTATGTGGCGACCACATGTGATCAAACGCTTTCTCAATTCTAATACCCATTGCCGTTGAATCTTGTGTACCAAAACGACAGAATTCACTACCCACGCAGGTTTTAACCGTACGGATACCTTTGGCATAAGCGTAGCCAGAAGGCATGTCTAAGTCTTCCCACATGTTGACTAAATCTTCTTTTTTGACACCTAATAAATCAATACGCTGACCGCCAGTGACTTTTACCATAGGCACCGCATATTTATCAGCAACGTCAGCAATTTTACGTAATTGATCTGGCGTAGTGACCCCACCATACATACGTGGAATTACTGAATAAGTGCCATCTTTTTGAATGTTTGCATGTACACGCTCGTTAATAAAACGCGATTGCGGATCATCTACCGCCTCGTGTGGCCAAGTAGAAATAAGGTAATAATTAAGCGCTGGTCTGCAAGTCGCACAGCCATTCGGCGTGCGCCAACTCATGGCTTTCATAGCATCTGGAATATTTAAATATTTATGCGTACGAATCTCTTGGCGCACTTCTTCATGATTTCTATCCGAGCAGCCGCAGATCGCTTTACTGGTAGAAGTTGGTGCATAACCACCACCCAAAGTTGAAGCTAAAATTTGTTCAACCAAGCCCACGCATGAGCCACAGCTAGAACCCGCTTTTGTTTGTTTTTTTACATCGTCAATCGTGAATAAGCCTTGGTCTTGAATGGCCTTAACAATCGTACCTTTACAGACGCCATTACAGCCGCATACTTCCATTTCATTGGTCATGGCTGCTGCATTGTCTTGGCCTAAGTGACCTGTATTTCCTAATGAGTCCTGACCAAACAATAAATGGTCGCGAATCTCATGAATGGCTTTGCCATCTCTAAGCATTTGAAAATACCACGAACCATCCGCGGTATCCCCATAAAGCACGCTACCAATGATTCTATCATTTTTTATAACGAGTTTTTTGTAAACCCCGCCAACGGCATCATGCAAAACAATCTCTTGACGGCCATCATCTGCAGCACCTTCACCACTAGCAAAATCACCTGCACTGAATAAATCAACGCCTGTGACTTTAAGCTTTGTGGACGTTACTGAACCCTTATATAAACCAATACCAAAATTGGCCAAATGTGTCGCACATACTTTTGCCATTTCAAACAATGGTGCAACTAAGCCGTATGAAATACCACGGTGCGATACGCACTCACCAACGGCATATACTCGTGGGTCATAAGTTTGCATGGTATCGTTCACTACAATACCGTGATTGCAATGGATGCCAGCAGACTCAGCCAAAGCATAATTAGGGCGAATACCGACTGCCATCACTACTAAGTCAGCGGCTACTTCCAAGCCATCAGTAAAGCGCGCCCTTTTAACGCGAGCCTTATCATCTCCAATCAATAGCTCAGTATTTTTTTGCAGTAAAAAAGTGAGGCCTTTGGCTTCTAAACTTTTTTGCAGCATTTTGCCTGCAGTTTTATCTAATTGCTTCTCCAATAACCACTCGTTTTTGTGAACGACAGTCACTTCCATGCCTTGAATTCTTAAGCCATTGGCCGCTTCCAGACCCAGCAAGCCACCACCAATCACTACTGCATGTTTATGCGTTTTAGCGGTGTCTATCATGTCGTTGGTATCTTTAATATCGCGATAGCCAATCACACCAGTTAAGTCTCTACCTGGAATCGGCAACATGAACGGTTTAGAGCCAGTTGCCAATAATAAACGGTCGTACACGGCACTTGACCCATCTTCCGCATACACCACACGATTTTTGCGGTCTATTTTATTGATACGTGCACTAGTATGAAGCGTGATATTGTTTTCCGCATACCATTCGCGCGTGTTTAAGATGATGTCATCGATGGTTTGCTCATTGGCAAGTACAGGCGATAACATGATGCGATTGTAGTTAGGGTAAGGCTCATCACCGAACACCGTAATGTCATATAGCTCAGGTGTAATCTTCAGTAATTCTTCTACTGTACGCATACCTGCCATGCCGTTACCGACTACTACTAATTTCATTTTTTGCATTATATGAGGACTTCTTTTGGTTAAATATATTGTGAATGAAGCAATATTTATGCCTTGCTGAAAAGGCAATTAATTCAATGGTTTATAAATTAACATTTACAATTTTTACGCCATCTCGAACGCATCTAAATATGACGCACTAAAGTAGTGCCATTTCTTAAGTTTACATATCATGCGATATATAAACTTAATCCTATTGCTGAAGCTTTTTAAATAATTTTCAAATACATTTTTTACCTAATTCTTGAAATATCTACTATTAAAGAAGCACTGTAATGCTTCCATTTAATGATGATCACATAAGCATGGCGCCTTGATCGGTGATCTAATTTGTTAGGCAAACCTGATACTTTTTCTGGGATAGAAATCACCATATTTTCACCAAAATACTTACGCGCATTGCCAGAAAAAGTATTAGCGATTTCACCTACTGCATCTAACAAATTTTCTTCTGATTGATTCGTTTCTTTCATCATTGTTAACAAGTGACGCAACATAACGCTAGGTGCTGAAAAATATAATGCACCTTCATAGTCGGCGCTGACTTTAATTATT
>JAYTHN010000162.1:0-1426 GCA_043732505.1 Methylotenera sp. | reverse complement strand
CAATGGAAACGCGCTAATACCACCTGCAAGAATACAAATAATAGAGAAAGAAATCGCAAAGTTAGAAAAACCGCCCATGTGTCGATGCAGTTCTTGCTCATAGCCCATCTTTTTTAGTTCAGCGGCATCTAAATCCGTTGCCAAGCTGGATTGCTTCATATCACTCATTTTTATTACCCCTTTTTTAGAACTGCTATTTAGATCCGCTATTCAACTGCGGCTTGTTAACTTCTAATAAATGTGAACGGATAGTAATTTGAAACTTGTAGAACATAAGGCTTGTGATGCTGGTGGTTAAGGTAAATTTCCCCTCGTAAAAGTACATAAATTTGAACAATATTACTGATTTAGTATAAATTCATATTTAACAAATGCAAGTACCATTTTTCGACATAAATATAGTCTATTTGCAACAAAATGTCTCTATCTTCTGTTAAGTTGGTTATAAAAACGCAACATTGCATCACTTTGAAAAGTTGCTTGCATTTCAACAAAAAAAGGTCGCATAATAAAAAAGACATTTGGATAAATCGTTCACGTTTAAGCCTAGGTGCATCATGACATATCGTTATAGTGTAAGAGCGCAAACTTACCAGTTTGGAGATTTGAAAGCGGTGTTGGCAAAAGCCACACCAGCGCGTTCTGGAGATTATCTTGCTGGCGTGGCAGCGGAAACTTATGCTGAACGCATGGCGGCCAGAATGTGCTTGGCAGGTATCCCGCTAAGCACCTTTTTGGAAGACTTAATCATTCCTTATGAAAGCGATGAAGTCACGCGCTTGATTTTGGATACGCATGACAAGCAGGCCTTTTCTGAAATCAGCCATTTAACCATAGGTGATTTTCGTGATTGGCTGTTATCTGACATTGCAGACTCAGCAACATTAAAGCGCGTAGCGCCTGGCATCGCCACAGAAATGGGGGTGGCAGTAGGCAAAATCATGCGCAACCAAGATTTGATTTTGGTCGCAAAAAAATGCCATGTGATCACCACTTTTAGAAACACCATCGGCTTACCAGGCGATATTTCCGTGCGCTTGCAGCCGAATCACCCCACGGATGATGCACGTGATATTGCTGCTTCTATGCTGGATGATTTGCTTTACGGCGCAGGAGATGCAGTGATAGGGATTAACCCTGCTACCGATAGTTTGCCAGCGCTGATGGATTTGTACTATTTGGTGGATGATGCGATTAACCAGTACGAAATCCCTACACAATCATGCAATTTGACATATGTGACCAATCAAATTCAGTTGATTGAGCGCGGTGTGCCTTTAGATTTAGTGTTTCAATCGATTGCGGGCACTGAAAAAGCCAACAAAAGCTTTGGGATTGATATTGCCTTGCTTAAAGAGGCGCAATCGGCAGCGCTGTCATTGAATCGCGGCATAGTTAAAAATGAATTTGGCTCGCATAAAGTCAT
>JAYTHN010000161.1:0-5060 GCA_043732505.1 Methylotenera sp. | reverse complement strand
CTAAATGGGTGAGTGATTCTTCTAATAAATATTCGCGCTCAGCAGTACGGACCGTAATATATTTAAGCTCAGCACGTAAATAAATCACCTCATTGATTGGCACTAATAACACCCGGCTACGCTCACTAATGCTGAAATGGCTCCTCTGTGGATTGAGTGGTGCTAGCGCTTCAAGCTGGCTAGGTAATAATGCGCGAGCCTTACTAATGGCATTTTCTAAACGCACTAAGCGTATCGGCTTAAGTAAATAATCTACTGCGTTAATATCAAAAGCTTGCATGGCATAACTATCAAATGCAGTGGTAAAGATAATGGCGGGTGGTTTAGACATTTTTTGTAAATGTTGCGCAGCCTCAATGCCATCCATACTGGGCATGCGAATATCTAATAACACAATGTCTGGCTGATGTTGATTAGCTAGATTTAGCGCCTCCTTACCGTTCTGAGCTTCAGCCACAATGGTAATGGTAATGGTGGTGATGTCTGCTAATAACTCACGTAAGCGGTTGCGGGCTGGCGCTTCATCATCGGCGATAATAAGTTTTAAATGAGCGGTCATTTAATAGTGTGTGGCAAAATAATATGCACTTGATATTCATTATTAGATTGCGTGCTTTTTAATGAGGCTTCAAGGTCAAAATGTAAGGTTAGGCGCTCTTTAATATTTTTAAGTGCCATTTTATTACCATTATTATGCTTATTTTGGCCGTTATACGGGTTAGTTAATAGCAAGTGTACTTCATTACGTTTAGTGTAAATTTGTATTGTGATCAAGCCACCTGCGGTTAGTGGTTCAATGCCGTGATATACCGCGTTTTCAATTAGCGGCTGAAGCAGCAAAGGTGGAATCAGTGCGTCAGGCGGCATATCGTCAATTTGCCATAGAATTTTTAGCCGCTCTTCTAAGCGTAGCTTTTCCAGCGCTAAATATTGTCGACATAGACCGATTTCCTGCGCGAGCGGCACTAAATCTCGATTTTCGCTCATCAGTACACGAAATAAATCCGCCATATCTTCAAGTGCTGTTTCTGCTTGTTTGGGCTGGCTGCGGATAAGGGATAAAACAGCGTTGATGCTGTTAAATAAAAAGTGCGGGCGAATCCTTGCTTGTAGCGCCTGCAGTCTTGCTTCAGCCACGGCAGGAGAATAAGCACGTTGATGCAAGTTAAAATAATAGAGTGTGCACAGTGTGATAACCAATACAAAAAATAGCGTACGTATTTGTATGTGATTGCCGTTCAAATCTTCAAAAATTAGCAATAGTGCAAACAGGCTATTGACGCTACAGCAAGTAAATAAGACGATAAGTAATATAGCAATTATGCCTTGCCAGTATTGTAGTTTAGCCAGCAGTGGATAACTTACATAAAGCACTAATAAACTTAGTAACAGCATGGGTTGGGCAAGGGCGGAAATAGAGGTGATCAGCGTTAGAAACTCAGTGAAACTATTGCTCAGTAATAGTGCCGAGAGCGCCAGAAATGCATTTACTATGAGTAATATACGTAAGTTAACACCTAAGTTACGCATATTCGGCAAACGGCTAGATTTTCTCATATTTTATCGCGCATGATTAATTCTAATATACATAGGCAGTTTTGAATTTAGTAACATCTTAGTGTTTGTATTTTGCATTATACTAATCATATAACTATATTATTATTAAACAATAATTTTGATTTTAAGCCTAATAAATGGCAGAAGATAAAGATAAAAAAAGATAAAAGCTAAGCGAGAAAAATAAAGTGACACAAAAAGAAAGTCCTGCGCAAAAAACAAGCGCACTTAATAATAAAAATACGAGCTGGTCAGGGCGTTTTAATGAGCCTGTAGCCGAGCTAGTAAAAAAATACACAGCATCAGTTAGATTTGATCAACGTTTGGCGTTATTTGATATTCAAGGCTCACTTGCACATGCCCAAATGCTGGGGGCGCAAAAAATAATTAGTCTTGACGATGTGAAATCGATTGAAGTTGGTCTTGCTGAAATTTTGCAAGAAATCGAAGCTGGCCGTTTTGAATGGTTATTAGATTTAGAAGACGTGCATCTTAATATTGAAAAATGTCTCACTGATAAAATTGGTGATGCAGGTAAGCGCTTACATACCGGCAGAAGCCGTAACGACCAGGTGGCCACTGATGTTAGGCTTTGGTTGCGTGCTATTACAGATGATGTGATGGCAGGCTTGCAAAAACTGCAACTTAGTTTGCTAGATTTAGCAGATGAACATTTTGATACAGTAATGCCAGGTTTTACGCATTTGCAGGTTGCGCAGCCAGTGACATTTGGCCATCATTTAATGGCTTATGTTGAAATGCTTAAGCGAGATAAAGCGCGCTTTGCTGATTGTAGAAAGCGTATTAACCGTTTGCCGTTAGGTGCGGCAGCTCTAGCGGGTACAAGTTACCCAATAGACCGTGAATTGGTGGCTAAAACTTTAGGGTTTGACGGCGTGTGTGAAAATTCTCTAGATGCAGTCTCTGATCGCGATTTTGCCATTGAATTTACTTTTGTGTCGTCATTAGTGATGACGCATTTATCAAGGTTATCTGAAGAACTTATTTTGTGGAGCTCACCAAGATTTGCTTTCATCGACATCGCAGATAGATTCTGTACTGGCTCATCTATCATGCCGCAGAAAAAAAATCCTGATGTACCGGAGTTGGTCCGTGGTAAAACGGGTCGCGTATATGGGCATTTAACAGCGTTGCTGACTTTAATGAAAGGTCAGCCACTCGCTTACAATAAAGATAATCAAGAAGATAAAGAACCGTTATTTGATACGGCGGATACTTTGTTAGTAACTTTAGAAATTTATGCGGACATGATGCGTGGTATCGCCGTGAATAAAGAAAATATGCGTCAGGCCGCTAGTGAAGGTTTTGCGACCGCTACAGATTTAGCGGACTACTTAGCTAAAAAAGGGATGCCGTTCAGAGATGCTCATGAAGTAGTCGCACTAGCGGTGCGTTATGCGGTGGATAAAAAAGTAGATTTAAGCGACTTGCCATTAGAAACGTTGCAGCAATTTGCTCCAGAAATTAATAGTGATATTTATACCATATTAACATTAGAAGGCTCACTAAATAGCCGTAATCATATTGGCGGTACTGCGCCAGTGCAAGTGAAGGCTGCGATTAAACGTGCGCGTGATGCATTAAATTGATTAGTTATGTCTATAAAAAATTAACCTAAACTTGAGTATACATAGTGCAAAACAGCAAAACTACTAAGCTTGTACTAGTCTTGGCGGCTTTAATCGCCATAGTCTATAGTCATTTTCTGCTGGCGGAAACGACTTTACAAGATACGTCAGAGCCGCCTCAGCTATCTGCAACCGATCAAGCGGGTATGGTTTGGTCTTTAATGCCAGGTGAAAGCCTAGCGCATTTAGGGAGTCTGTTTTATCCAAAGGATAAGTACATGCAGCAGATATTTATTACAAATACGCTGCATTTAAGCCGTAATATTCAGCCAAATCTTAGTGCTACCGCTAGTTCAAGTCAGATGATTTCAATTGTTATTCCAGATCTCAAGTTAATTTCAAAGTTGTCAAATAGTATCAAGCCAGTAACGGCTAAAAATAATAATGCTAAGCAACAGTCGGCCGCTATCAATGGTTTTAAAGAAGTGATGACGGCAGTAATTAATCCAAAAATGCTACTGATTTATGATGAGTTAGTTAAAAAGAATGAATTTCTAAAGCTTGAATTAGAACAGCTAAATGTTAGATTAGCTGGTTTACAGCAAGCGTTAGAGGCATTAAAGCTTGAGGTGGCTCAACTTTTTGCGAATGATTTACCAGTTGCTACAAGTGATCTCATTAAACCAGCTGTAGTGAATCCGATAAGCAATACTCTTGTGCAAAATGGTCAACTCAATTCAACGCCTGTGGCTAATGATCAAAAAGTAACACAACGTGTAGAAAATCAAGTAGAGGAGCCTGCTGTTATGACGACTGCTACAGAGAAAAACTGGTTGAGCTCACAGTATTTATGGATGTCAATTTTGCCCTTAATATTAGTGATTAGCTTGTTTGTTGGTTTTATTTATTATTCACATCGACAAGCAAAAAATCTTTATCTCGCAGCAACTGGAAAGTTTAACTTTTTAGGAAAAAAAGCATCTATTCACAAGCGTGAACTAAAGGTTGTTGCAATACCAACCATGCCTGCAGCTGAAGCTGATTCATCAGATGCACATGAATTTACTCATAGTATGCCTGGAGCAGATATCGTTGCTAAGTCAAAGGTACAAAAACCAGAACCCACTATTGCAGTTTTATATGACAAAAACGAAGCGGAATTGATACTCGAACAAGCAAAAATATTCGTTCAAATTGATCGCTCATCCTTTGCTGTTAAGCTACTTAAAACGCAAATTCATGCGGCGCCTAAAACAGCATTACATCATTGGTTGTATCTTTTGGATATATATCGCAATACCGAACAAAAAGAAGAGTTTTTGAAATATGCAAAACAACTGCATGAGAATTTCAACGTAATGATACCGTTATGGGAGAGCTCACCTTCTCAGATGGCTATTGCTTCTAGCATAGAAGAGTTTTCTCATATTTCGAGTAAAGTGACTAAGTTATGGGCCGATTGTGAAAAAGAGGCTAATAAAATAGCACAGACAAAAGGTTATTTAGATGAGTTACTCACTGACAATCGAGACAGTGAGCGAGCTGGTTTTAGTATGGAAGTCTTTCAAGAAATCATCATGTTGCGTGATTTATTGGATGTGCGTGATAAGTTATTACGAATTGATTAATAGCTAAAAAACATAAGCTATGTTAAAAAAAGTTCTAATAATTCATTTAAAAAGCGCTGACCGAGTAATGTAGGATGCATGGTGCCGTTGGTAATTTCTAACAAGCTTTTAATTTGGGCTTTTTTTATTGCGGCCTCAAGTGTGTCTATACGCAACCCAGTGCGTTGTTGAAACAAATCTAATGGAACGCCCTTAATTAAACGTAATGCGTTCATCATAAATTCAAACCCTAAATCTTCTCGATTTATGATCCACTCACGTTCAATTGCTTTACCTTGTAATGCTT
>JAYTHN010000160.1:0-5063 GCA_043732505.1 Methylotenera sp. | reverse complement strand
TTGGTTTAGCGGCTTTAGTAGGCATTCCACTTGGTTTTATGATTGGCAGATATGAGTTTATGTCTCGTATGTGCGCGCCAGTCATTGGCTTGTTGCGTCCGGTGTCACCACTTGCTTGGTTACCACTTGGTTTATTGGTATTAAAGGCGGCTGGTCCTGCTGCGATTTGGGTCATCTTTGTATCTAGTATTTGGCCTATGGTCATCAACACTGCTGTCGGTGTGAGCAAAGTACCTGAAGACTATATGAACGTCGCAAAAGTTCTTAATTTAAGTGAGTGGAAAATTATCACTAAAATTTCATTCCCTTACGTGGTGCCTTACATGATGACCGGCGTACGTCTTTCAATTGGTATTGCGTGGTTAGTGATTGTGGCTGCAGAAATGCTCAATGGCGGGGCTGGTATTGGCTTTTGGCTGTGGGATGAATACAACGCATCTAACTACGAACATATCATTATCGCAATTTTTGTAGTCGGTATTATCGGCTTAGTGCTTGAGCAAACATTAATTGCAATTGCCAAACGTTTTAGTTACGAATAAGGACATTATCATGGATACAACGACTATATCGGCAATCAGTAAAGTAACAGACCGCTACGTATATATCGAAAATGTTGATATGCGTTTTGTGACGAAAAAAGGTGTTTTTGAAGCCTTAAAGGATATTAATCTATCAATCAAACAGGGAGAGTTTATCTCCTTGATTGGCCATTCCGGTTGTGGAAAATCAACCTTGCTCAATTTAATTGCAGGCTTGCTAGAGCCTTCTGAAGGTCATTTGTTTTGTGCGGGTAGGGAAATTGCAGCGCCAGGGCCAGAGCGTGCTGTGGTGTTTCAAAATCACTCACTACTACCTTGGCTAACTTGTGCTGAAAATGTGCAACTTGCCGTTGAACGCGTATTTGGCTCTGAAAGCAGCCTGCAACAACAATTACGCACTATTGCTGCACTAGAGCTAGTTGGTCTTTCACATGCCATGGATAAACGCCCGAATGAGATCTCTGGCGGGATGAAACAGCGTGTTGGCATTGCTAGGGCCTTGGCAATGGAACCAAAAGTACTGCTACTAGATGAGCCGTTTGGTGCGCTAGACGCGCTTACTCGCGCTGGCTTACAAGATGAGCTTATGAAAATCATGGCAAAATCGGGCGCAACCGCATTAATGGTAACGCATGATGTAGATGAAGCCGTACTACTCTCAGACCGCATAGTAATGATGACCAATGGCCCATCAGCAGGCATTGGCGAGATTCTAGATGTGAATCTAGCACGTCCAAGAGCGCGGTTAGCGTTAGCAGAAGATAAAGACTACAACCATTTACGCAGCGAAGTATTGCGCTTTCTATATGAGCGTCATGCTAAAAAAGTGGCTTAGGCATTTAACTATTATTGGTCGTATTGATTTAATAAATTTATAAAAATATTTTACAAACAGGAATAAAACAGATGAAACTAAACACATCATTTAAGCTAAATTTAATCATGGCTTGCACTACAGTTGCTTTAGCCAGCATGGCTCAAATTGCCCATGCAGAAGACGAAGCTATTAGCGAGTACTCTCTAATAGATTCAATTAAACAAGGTAAGTCACTCACTAGCTTTAGGCTACGTTATGAAAACGTTAACCAAGATGGCAATGCGCCAGGCTTAACTCCTGCAAGACCTTTAGAAGATGCAAATGCAATTACATTACGCAGCTTAATTGGCTGGCAATCAGCGCCCTTTCATAACTTTAGTTTTGCTGCACAGTTAATTGATGTAAGTAAACTAGAAGATAACTTTAATGACAGTACACCACTCACTGGCGCATTAAACGCTGGTTCGAATCAGCCAAATAAACTTGCTTATGCAAAGGTGGTTGATCCTGATTACACAGGTGTAAATCAGTTATTTGTTGATTGGACTGGCATTAAAAACACTAAATTACGTCTGGGTCGCCAGCAAGTTAATTTAGATAATGTACGTTTTATAGGTGATGTTAGTTTCCGTCAAGTTATGCAAGTATTTGATGGCATTTCTGTACTCAACAAATCAATTCCTGATACTGAAGTGTATGCGTCACATTTTGAATCAGTTAGACAAATCAACACTCAGTTACGTACAGATGGTGCGCTTGATATTGCCAATACTAAATACCGTATTTCCCCTACTGAATCAGTTGTAGGGTATGGGTATTTTTCTAGTTTTAATGATTTAGGCTTTGGTAACGCATGGTTCGGTGGCACAACAAACGCTGGCAGAAATCAAAGCAACAAAGTGCTTGGCTTACGCCTAGATGGTGTTCATAAAATTGATGATGATTGGAAAGCCGTTTACACAGCAGAGTTTGCGAAGCAAACTGATTACAGAGGTGGTGACTCACGGATTGATGCACACTATTATAAAATAGGTGGTGGTGCAGCTTATGGAAACCTAAATGTACGTGTTGATCAAGAATTATTATCGAGCAATAACGGACAATATGCATTTCAAACTCCATTTGGCACTAACCATCTATTCCAAGGCTGGGTAGATAAGTTCTTAGTGACACCAAAAGAAGGTATCCAAGATACATTTATTACTGCCATGTACAAGTATAGTGACTTCGCTTTTTTTGCTGACTACCATGTATACAATTCAGATGTAAATTTCAACAAGGTCACGAGTGGTAAAGGTGATAAGTATGGCACTGAATGGAATACTGCAATCACATATAACTACGATAAAAACATCATGACTAAACTTGAGTATGGTAAATACCGTGAAAGTGATCAATATCAACCTACAGCAATTGTAGTTCAAACTAGCCGTATTCGCGATACCGACAAACTTTGGTTAACTGCTATGTACACGTTTTAAGTCATTGAAATAATGTTTTTCCTAAATTAAGATAAAAAAATAATATTTAGTATTCTGTGTCATTAATCATTAGCTTTAATGGCACAGATTATTTAAAAAAAGCAATCCAACGCATTTACAGATATTTGGCAACGTAGCCTAATATTTATTCCATGGATTCAATACCAGTTTTACTTAGTTTTAACCTCCACCAACGACGGTGACTTCTAAAAGAAATAAAAAAAGGAGCACTTATGGCTATCGTCGACTCAAACATCATTAAAACGCCAAGTGCGCTCAACAAATATCGCGGCATTTTAATTTGAGTCACTTTGTTTTTGTTGTTTAACTTAAGTGTATTTGGTCTCAACTTTTATACTTCGTCCACACTAGATAACGATGCAGTATCAATCAATCTTTCTGGTCGTTAACGGATGTTGTCGCAACGTACAGTTAAAGCACTCATGACCATCCAAGTAGATGCCGCTCAAGGCCAAATTAATGAAAAATACGGCCGAGCTCAATAAAGCGACTTCATTCTTTGACAGCACACTCACTGCATTTAAAGCAGGCGGTACTTGGAGGTAATGAAAAGCCTGTTTTACTGAATCAACTGACGGATACTATAGCCATCAAGTCGGTAGATCAGGCTTTGTAAATTTTGCAGCCTTACAAAAAATTATTAGCACCGGTAATTGCTAGCAAAGTGTTGGACGAATATACCTTAGATGCTGCCACTACTTATGCGCGCAACAACAATTTAGCATTGCTAAAATTAATGAATGACCTGACTACCACATTGGAAAATAGCACTAAAGCAAAAGCCAACAAGCTACAGTTAATTCAAACCATAGGCTTGATATTATCGCTAATTTTTTGCTAACATTGTTTTTAATGCTCTACGCAAACTACGTGCTTCTGATGGCGAGATTGAAAAAGCAAATCGTGAAACGACTGAGATCTTAAATACGGTGAAAGAAGGTTTATTTTTACTGGACCCACAATTTAACGTCGGCAGTCAGTTTTCTAGCTCTATCAGCAAAGTATTGCAGCATGAGATTAGTGCCAACATGCCATTTATACCAATTTTGGGGAAACTAGTGTCGGATGAGATTTATGCTTCTGCACAAGACTACATTACTTTACTGTTTGGCAATAAAGTTAAAGAAAGTTTGATGCTGAGCTTGAATCCATTGATGCAAGTAAAAGTGCAGGCAAATAATCACTTAACACCAAATAGCCTAACCAATAGATATTTAAGCTTCCAATTTAACAGCGTGGTTGAAGATAAGCGGGTATTGCATTTACTAGTCACCCTACAAGATGTTATTGAGCAAGTAACGCAAGCCGAGGAATTGTCTAAACTTAAAGGGCAAGCTAACATCAATTTAGGTTTACTTAAAAAGCTATTGGAAGCTGACTTATTTCAATTACAACAGTTTTTAAATAATACTAAATCTGGTCTAGTTTCATTAAATGAATTACTCGCTAATGCTGATAAACGTACATCAAACAATGAAGATTTAGCCAAACTCTGTTTCCGTATCATTCATGCCATCAAAGGTGAAGCCGTAGCGGTTGGTCTAGACGCGATTGAAACGCATGCACATCAATTTGAAGAGCAATTAATCGCATTACAAAAAAAATCAATAGGAAGCACAAGAAATTTTGTGTTTGCCGGTATTGCTCAGTGCAATGCTTGAACAAATGAGTCAAATCGAGACGATTGTTTTCGCTATGAAATCGCAACATCAATCTGTTCGCAGCATGCAACCGCTTTCTGTTTCCACTAGCGTAGCTAACATTTTAATTAGACTGGCTGAGCAAGTCAGCCAGAATCAAAAAAATGTGCAACTCAAATTGAATCTGGCATTACTAGACCGAATGGACAATAAAACAGCAAATCAGCTGCAACAAATTGGCATTCAATTGGTGCGTAACGGTATTTGTCATGGAATAGAAACAACCGCGATTAGATTAGCCAAAGGCAAGCCTGCGCAAGGCGAAATTACGCTGAGCGTCAATATTAATCCTGAAGATGTCATGTATTTTGTGGTGCGTGATGATGGGCAAGGCATAGCACCAAGCCGTATTCGCGCGGCGATGATTATTTCAGGCCGTTACACTAAAAATGTAGTTAACCAACTATCAGACAAAGACATCGTTAAAAAGCTATTTGGGCCAGGCTTCACCACGGCAAACTTTGCCGATAAGGACGCTGGCCGCGGCGTTGGTATAGATCTC
>JAYTHN010000159.1:0-5078 GCA_043732505.1 Methylotenera sp. | reverse complement strand
CACTATGACCACCAGCTGCAGCAATTTCCAGCGCACGTTTAGCCATGCTTTGCGCTTTAACATCACTAAAATCAGGGTAAGTAATGTCTGTAATATAGTCGCTTGGCTCTAATTGAGTGAGCGCAGTGTGACCACTTAAATGTGCACACACTTCAAGCAATGAACTAGCAGGGTAAATAATAGCTTCACGAACTAGTGCAGCTTCTGGTGCACTAGTTTGGGGCAGAATGAATGCACGTTTATGTTGCGCGGCATTTGAATTGGTATTGATGACATCACGCATCATGCTAGAAGTCATCGCTAATGCACCGCGTACTAGGCGCAACTCCCCAGTAAGTGCTAGTTCACCCGCAAACTCATAGCGACTCAACGGCTCAGTAGGAATCTGCCCAGAGGCCGCCAGTATGCCCAAGGCAATAGGTAAATCATAACGTCCACTTTCTTTGGACAGATCCGCAGGCGCTAGATTGACGGTAATACGACTCGCTGGGAATTCAAACTGCGCAGTTTGTAAAGAGGCGCGTACACGATACTTACTCTCTTTTACTTCTGCTTCAGGTAAACCTACAATCGTAAAACTTGGTAAACCGTTGGCAAGATGCACCTCAACCACTACTTCGGGAGCATCCATACCTCTTAAAGAGCAGCTGTACAGTACAGCTAGGTTCATTATTTTTTTTATTACCTATTTGGCTGTTTACTTGATTTGAGACTCTAATTCACTCAGTTTTTCTTCCAATAAACTCAGCTTCTCACGAGTATTTCGTAGTACTTCAGCTTGTACATCAAACTCTTCACGCGTCACAAGCTCCATTTTGGTGAGCGCGCTCTTTAATAGTGCATTGATATTTTTTTCAACGTCTGCAATCGGCGAGGCATTGACTATCTCTCTGATTTTATTAGATATTTCATTTAATTTATCTGAATTAAACATTTTGTTTCCTTATTTTAGCTTTAAGTTTATCAGATTTTAACGCACATATACAAAAGTACCGTACAATTAAAAATTGGTTATATCATTGATTCTAAACATATATTATGTTGGCACGTGGCTTGCTTAAGTCTGCATGGTAAGTATTTAATAATCATTTTATTTTTAGGAGTTAAGCAATATGCGTAAATCACTATTACTAACGGCGGTACTAAGTGTACTTACAATGCCAGCATTATCATTTGCGGAAGATACGGTTGCACCTGCCGCAACTGCCCCAACACCAGACTGGACATTTCCAATGAGTGTTGGTTTCGTGAGTGACTACATTTTTCGTGGTCAATCGCAGTCATGGGGTAAAGGTTCGTTTCAAGGCTCAATAGAAGCTGATCATGCATCAGGCTTTTATGGTGGCTTATCAATTGAAAGCGTTTCAGACAAATGGCTACCAGGTGCTAATTTAGAAACAGACTTTTATGCGGGTTTTCGTAACAAAATCGGCACTTCGGATTTTAGTTATGATGTCGGTGGTATTTACTATGCCTATCCAGGTGCTGATTGGGATAAGTCAATTTATACGGGATTTAATAATAGCAAAACAATTAACACTTTTGAAGCGTATGTCGCTGTTAGCTACAAGTGGTTAACTTTAAAAACAGGTCGTACATTAACGGATTATTTTGGCTGGAATGATAACAATTCTCCAATTAATGGTGGATTTGCTGGCGATGCTACTGCAGGTGTTAAACCAGGTGGAAGTACTAAAGGATCTTATTTTTATGAAGCAGATGGAGCATATGAATTTATTCCTACCTGGACAGCAAGCGGCCAAATAGGTCGTCAAGTTGTTGCAGATTCGATAGGCTTAGATTTAAATTACTATAAAGTAGGCGTTAGTAAAGCGTTTGCTAATGGCTGGACAGTTGGCGGATTCTACTCTATAACAAACGAGCCAGCTGCATACAAAAATTATGCCAGTTTATCTAACAGCGGGGGCTCAACAAACGTTGCGAAAGACCAAGTTCTGTTGTCGGTATTTAAAAGCTTTTAATCTATAGGTTTTGTCGGACTATTGATGAGGGAGTAGAACTTACTCCCTCATCATCCGCATTTAATTAGATAATATTCACCAGGAGTCACTTATGAAATTTGTATCCGCAATAATCAAGCCATTTAAGCTTGATGAGGTTAGGGAAGCTTTGTCTGCTATTGGCGTACAAGGCATTACCGTCACTGAAGTGAAAGGTTTTGGTCGTCAAAAGGGCCATACTGAGTTATATCGTGGTGCTGAATATGTGGTAGATTTTTTACCTAAAGTAAAATTAGAAGTCGCAATTAAAGATGATTTGCTCGACCAAGTTGTGGACGCAATTGAAAAATCAGCAGCTACAGGTAAGATTGGTGACGGCAAGATTTTTGTCTTTAATCTCGAACAAGTTTATCGCATTCGCACCGGTGAAACCGGTGTGGAAGCTTTATAAGGGGACCAAAATGAAAAAAATACTCTCAATTTTAGCCTTAGCTAGCACTATTGGTTTTGGCTTTGGTTTTACTAGTAATACATTTGCTGAAGATGCGGCACCTGCAGCAACTGCAGTTATTGCTCCAGAAGTAACTAAGCCAGCTGTTGAAATAGCAAAAGCTCCAGATGCAGCTACTCCAGCTGCCGCTAGTGCGGCACCAGCCGCTGCAGCGGCACCAGCGCCAGTTCCTAATAAAGGTGATATTGCCTGGATGATTGTTGCAACAGTATTAGTGTTAATGATGTGTGTGCCAGGTTTGGGCTTGTTTTACGGCGGCATGGTACGTCAAAAAAATATGCTTTCAGTATTAATGCAAACATTCATGATTACCAGTGTATTAGGTATTTTATGGGCGTTATATGGCTACAGTATTGCTTTCACAGAAGGTAATGGTTTCTTCGGTGGTTTTAGTCGTGCATTCTTACATGGTGTGACGCCTGATTCAAATGTTGCTACCTTCAGTAAAGGTGTAGTGATTCCTGAATACATTTACATTTGTTTCCAATTAACATTCGCGGTAATCACTCCAGCGTTGATTGTTGGTGCATTTGCTGAACGTATGAAATTCTCAGCAATTCTGTTCTTCATGGTGTTATGGTTCACGTTCTCATACTTACCTATTGCCCACATGGTATGGTATTGGGCAGGCCCTGACGCTTACACTACTGCTGACGCTGCTACAGCAGCATCTGCAACTGCTGGCTTCATTTGGCAAAAAGGTGCGTTAGACTTTGCTGGTGGTACTGTTGTGCATATCAATGCTGGTATTGCTGGCTTGGTGGGTGCTTTAATGTTAGGTAAACGTGTAGGCTTTGGTAAAGAAGCAATGGCGCCTCACAGCGTTACACTGACTATGGTTGGTGCAGCATTGTTATGGGTTGGCTGGTTTGGCTTCAACGTAGGCTCAAACCTTGAAGCATCTGGTACTGCTACATTAGTATTTGCAAATACTTTACTGGCAACTTGTGCTGCAGCAACATCATGGATGTTTACTGAGTGGTTCTTCAAAGGTAAGCCTTCAATGCTAGGTGCTGCTTCTGGTGCGATTGCTGGCTTGGTTGCTGTAACTCCAGCTTGTGGCTATATTGGCCCTATGGGCGCTATTGTATTAGGTCTAATTGTTTCTCCACTTTGTTTCTTCTTCGTCACTAAGATTAAATCAATGATGGGTTACGATGACTCACTAGATGTATTTGGTGTACATTGTATCGGTGGCATCTTCGGTGCTTTAAGTACTGGTATCTTAGTGAATCCAGCATTAGGCGGCACCGGTGTGTATGACTACGTTGCTAACGCAGTGGCACCATATGACATGGTTGCGCAAATGACTGCTCAAGCTTGGGGTGTAGGTACAACGATTGTATGGTCTGGCGTTGTTGCTTTCATTGCTTACAAAGTAGTTGATGTGTTGATTGGTCTACGTGTTACTGAAGAAGTGGAACGCGAAGGTCTAGATACAACAGAACATGGTGAGCGTGCTTACCATAGCTAGTTTTAATTAAACTCAATATGTTATAAAAAAGGGCGCGCAAGTGCCCTTTTTTTATTGCATTAAATCGTTAATCGAATTAATTCACCGAAAAAAATAACGGTTTAACTACAGCGTGTGATTGTCACATATCACTAAATAACTAATTAGATAGTAATGAAATCAATTATTGATATTCCCAATAAATTTAAAAACACTGCCACAATTTTTGTTGCGGTGGGTGATGAGCATCGCCAACATATTCTGATTGCCTTTGAAAAAGATAAAAAACTTAATATATTACAAATAATGTCCACAACTACACTTAGTCACACGGCGGTAACTCATCATTTAAAAGAACTGCATATGCAGGCGTGCTAAGCTCAGAAAAATGGGGTAAAGAATTTTATTGTTAGATGAATAGCAACGCCATCATTGAAGCAATAGAAGGCGTGATCACATACATTAAATGCGAAACTTAAATGTATTAAGATTCAATAATTAACTATAAGAAAATTATATAAAATGTAGGTAAGGGAGAGTGCGTGATTGCAGCCATACTAAAATTGATTTGCAGATTAGTTTTTCGTGTGCAAGTCAGTGGTTTAACCAATGTACCAAAAGAAAAAACTATTGATTATTGCCAATCATGAGTCATTTTTAGATGGCTTATTGTTGGGATTATTTCTACCGATTCCCGCTACATTCGTAGTGAATACAAGTGTATTGAATCGCTGGATATTTAGACAAATATTGCGTTTAACGCCTTATTTAGCAGTAGACCCAAGCTCACCACTAGCGATGAAAAAAGTGATCAAACTACTTGAATCTGGTAAACCTGTAGTGATTTTCCCTGAAGGACGCATCACGCTGACAGGCTCATTGATGAAAGTATATGATGGCACAGGCTTTCTAGCGGCTAAAACAGGCGCCACAATCTTACCTGTACGTATTGATGGTGCTGCACTTTCTTACTTTAGTCGCTTGCAAAATCACGAAGCAAAAAAACTATTCCCAAAAGTAACTATTACCATTTTACCTGCCAGCCACATCAAAATGACAAATGCGCCTACGGCAAAAGCTAGACGTAAATTAGCGGGCGATGCCATGCGCCGCACAATGCAAAATATGATGTTTAGCTCTGCGCCTGTGAACA
>JAYTHN010000158.1:0-5110 GCA_043732505.1 Methylotenera sp. | reverse complement strand
CTGCAATACTGGTGGTTGGCGTTAAAATAATAGTCAGTTGTTCTACAGCTACTTTGGTATCACGAACAATTTTTTCTATCACCTCCGCAGGCGGAATTTTATCTGTTTCTAATACGATGCAGGTGCTAGTCGCGGCGTCTTGGTAATTTAGCTCCTTGAATAACGCTTCACGCTGCGCGAGTGCGCGTGCAGGGCCTGAACCAAGTGCAAAGAACTTCCCACTTTGCAACTCCCAGCCTGCATATTGACTGACTAAACAGGCAAGTACAGGCTGCACAGAGTTAACCGCAATACCTTCAGGAAAGTGATTAAAGTCATTGTTTTTCTCTAAACGCACTTCACCCAAACCGCCCATACAAATTTCAGCGATTAAACGCCCCGTTTCTGCGCTTCCAGCATGCTGAATGCCTGCATCTACTATTGTACAACCTGACTCATGTAGAGACACGTCAATCTGCAAATCATTGGCGTTTGCTAATAATCTTTTCAATAAGGGCTCACTGAGTTGATTAACGCTCAAATGAAACTGCGATTTACTGCTGTGGGTATTTTGCATATTTAATCTTTACTTACTTGTTTAATATTACTCGTTTAATATTTTTTAATAGCAAGCAACTAACTCTGCGAGCAATATTTTAACGCGACTTTGTGCTAAGTGCTTTGCATCATCTGCGTTGTTTGCATGAGCGATGACAGTACAAATCGGCTCGGCGGCTAGTATATTTATATCACTATCATCAGCATAATAAGGAGTATCTACCACCCAATCTGGCCAATCAAATTGAGCAGGCACTTGCAGATCAAACTCTGCATACACGATAGCCTGCGCTTTAGATTTCTTTGAATCTTTAATTGCCACGGGGAGCTCTGTATATTTTAATGCATGCATTAATATTGTTTGCACATGCAAATCTATTAAATTAGCCTCTTCATACAAATCAACTGTTGCGCTTAATCTTGGGTTAATTTCAAGCATATGAGCAGCATCATTTTGCGATGCCGTTTTTTCAACTATCGCATCTAAACTATTCAATCCTATTAACCCAAATTGACGGGTAATTTTTTGTGCTGCTTCAATCAATTGTTGCTGTACCACGATTGGCAACGCAATATTTCCAACAGCGCCACCATAACGGTAAGGCATTGTTTTAGTTGGGTTAAGCCACTGCTCATTAAAACCAATCACTGCAATTTCTTTGCCATCTGCTATAAATAACAATGACAAAGCTAACCCAGAAATATGCTGCTGAAAGTAATAATCAGGCGCTAATTTATGTGCAGTTTCGGCAATACTGATATGCGTGCCGCCACAACCACCAGCAAACTTTTTCAGATAGCCACTATTCTCAGCGCCATGTTTAGTAGCGTTCACTGGCAACGCATCATAAATATTCGGATGCTTGATATTCAGACTATCTAATTCAGCAAAAAACTTAACTGATTTAACAGCTTGTAAGGTGCTTACCGAATTGCCTATCAGCGGCAATATCTGCGCTAGTTGTTGCAATAATTCAGGCTGCGCTTCAAAACCACTACCATATATAAATCCTACATACTGCTTCACGCATAAAGCATTTACAGCGCTTAGCATGGCAGCAGCATTAAAGCCAAGCTCATCATAATCCACTACCATTAACTTATCCGCCAACGTCAATGTGTGCTTATCTGCAAACGCGTCGATTGCTGACACAATGTAACCAGCACGATTGGCAGCAACCACAAATGATCGTGCCGACAATGCAATAATTAAAATTGATTTGTTAATCAATTAACAGGTAAATAAGTAATGAATATGTGTTGATTTAATAGCTTAATTATTAATTTATTTAGTCGCTTGCAGTAATTCACGCGCTAAATTAAATGCTGCCATAAACTCTAATCTTAGCGGTTTATCTTGAGTAAGTTCTGGCCTCAAAATTTGTTTAAGCAACTGGTGTTGAGTCGTATATTTAAGCTGCCCAATCGCCAAAGCGCCAATACCATAGATGTTCGTATCTGTAATCAGTATCCCATCATCGCTCACGTCCACCCCTTCCACGCCCAATGGTGAAACGGCATTCACATCCGCCACGATTTTTAACTGTTTTGCGGCGTGTAATTGCGTCTGGCTAATCACCTGCACACCAGCAGCAGCAGCACAAACTAAAATATCGCTATTTGCTAAAACTTCTTGTTTAGCTAGTTCACTTATGCCATCAACCGTCTGTATATTCACTTGATATTGCGTATTCCAAATATCCGCTTTTTGGGTCACTTCGCTCATAGACTTATGCGCGACAAGCTGCACTATTGCGCCCTGCTGTGCGGCGATGATGGTAGCACAACCGCCGACAGGACCTGTAGCACCAAAAATACTGATTACTTTTCCAGTTAAGGTCTCATTAAAATTTTGTTTTAAGTGAAACTCCACCTTGGCAATCATTGCCGCAGCTGTCGTAAAAGCGCCTGAAGGATCAGCAAAAATAGCGCAAGAAAAAGGCACGAACATGACACTCTTCGACTTATCAAACATTTGCAAAGCAAGATCAACATCACGCCCGCCAATAAATAGTCCTTCACGCTTTATGCCTGAAGGACTACGCGAAAAAATCGCATCTTGCGTCAGCCCAACCACCTCTTCGAGCGTGACATTGGTATAAGGCATTACTTTGTCAAAACCCGCGTCATACGCCATATTCACATCAAACGGGCTAGCGTTTTTAGCAGGGGTGATTAAATGTAAAATGCTTACTTTTTCCATATTAACTAGGGCTTTCCATATCAAATGTGTTGTCTGTACTTTTATTTAAAGCTTATTAGTATTTAAAACTTATTAGCGCTTACTTGAGCGCCATGATTACAGGCGCTGCATATCGTCCAGCTTAATACTTCATCTGTGAATTTATCTTTAAGCTGGTGTAAGTATTTTTGAGCTTCCTGCTCGCTTTCAAATACTGCAAAACCGGTTGGTCCCCAAGAGCTTTGGCCAAAACAAGCCACGCCATTTACTTCTAAATGTTGCAATACTGCACCTACACGTTTACTTGCATAGCGGCCACCTTGTGCAGGCGCAAAGTAATCACCCACATGTGCTTGTAGTGCCTGTATGCTGTTGCCAAATGCAGTTAAATCATGCTCAATTATGGCTGGCATGGCTTGCATCAATACATGTCGGCATAAATGGGCGGCTAAACTTTCAGAAAAAACTGGTAACTGACTAAATGCCATCAGCTCTTCATCGCCATGAATACCTGGCTGGCTATTGTCTAACATTAACAAAATACGCCAATGCTCTGGAAAATCATAGCGCGCTAATAAAGGCGGTACTTTTGTAGTTAATGTTGAGCTGGTATTACGTCCGCCGTCGATCAATAATCCTCCTTGATCAAAAGCCGCAATACCAATACCAGAACGCCCACCCCGCCCGGTTAATTGGGCGATTTGTGCTGTAGTTAAATTCAAATCATAGAGTTCAGTAATAGCATGACCTATCGCTAAAGCCAACTGCGTGCCTGATCCTAAACCCGCATGCTCAAGTATATGCTGTTGAATATTAAGGTGAATATTGCCTTTAAGTTCAAGCTTGCTTATTAACTGCTGAGTTACACTCAACGCGCGTTGGGATAATGTGCCAGTTACCAACAATTCATCTGCAAAACTTGCTGTGAGTTGAAGACTAGGCGCATTTAAACTTAGGCCTATACTACCAAATTTTCTTCCTAGGCCGCCGTGCAAATCAAAAAAACCCATGTGCAGTCGCGCAGTGCTTTTCACTGTGATTTGATTCAATAGATTATTTAACGCAGGCGTTGTCATCGTATTTTCATTTAGCAACATTTCACATTATTTCGTCATTATTTTTTATTGTCATTGCTTAAAGCTAATGCTCATCATTTTAGCTGACACAGCTTATTTTTAAAACGCTACTAAGGTAGTATTTGGGTGGTATTTGGCTAGTATTTGTAAAGGCACGTGTCACTTGCAACATTTTTATGCAAAAGTACCGAGTTTCAGGTGACAGCCAACCTATAATTAGGCAGAATAAACATATGCAAATAACAATCTAATATTTAATAATATGCATTCATTCCTTTTAGCAGATTTCATTGCAACAAATGATAGTCCCGAGCAAAATTGTGAAGTGAATGAAGACTTAAAAAAGCACTAAAAATTTAATCACATGTTTGAACACCTGGGGAACCATATGTCAGTCCACGTTATTCCATTTGAAAACCTACGAAATATAGATGTCCCTTCTGTTGGCGGCAAAAATGCCTCTTTAGGTGAAATGATTTCTCAACTATCAGCAAAAGGCGTTCGTGTTCCAACTGGTTTTGCTACCACTGCTGATGCTTATCGTGAGTTTTTAGCACAAAACGGTTTAGACGCAAAAATTAATGCCACACTTGATGTACTAAACGTAGACGACACGCAAGCACTTGCCATCTGTGGCAAGCAAATTCGCGAATGGATTATGGATGCACCATTCTCAGAAGCGCTCAATCAAGCAATCTCAGAAAACTATGCAACACTTACAGCTAAGTCTGGTAACGGCGCAACGTTCGCAGTGCGTTCATCTGCAACGGCAGAAGATTTACCTGATGCCTCTTTTGCGGGTCAGCAAGAATCATTTTTAAACATTCAAGGTTTAGACAATATTCTGCATGCGATTAAAGAAGTATTTGCTTCTTTATATAACGATCGTGCAATCTCATATCGCGTGCACAAAGGTTTTGTACATGCAGATGTTGCTCTGTCTGCTGGCGTGCAGCAAATGGTGCGTTCTGATATTGGCTGTGCAGGTGTCATGTTTACCATTGACACTGAATCAGGCTTTAAAGATGTGGTGTTTATTACTTCATCATACGGTCTGGGCGAAACAGTAGTACAAGGCGCAGTAAATCCTGACGAGTTTTATGTGCATAAGCCATTACTAGCGCTTGGTAAACCAGCGATTGTGCGCCGAACCATGGGTTCTAAACTTATCAAAATGGTGTTTTCAGATGCAACACAAGCAGGTAAAAGCACTAATACCATTGACGTAGACCCATCTGATAGCGACCGTTATTCATTATCCAATGAAGATATTTTAGAATTAGCACGTTATGCCATGACTATTGAAGCGCACTAT
>JAYTHN010000157.1:0-1444 GCA_043732505.1 Methylotenera sp. | reverse complement strand
TCTTCGCTAGCCTACTTACGGCAACTGCCTTTAGACCAAATTAAAATTGATAAAAGCTTTATTGATAACATTACAGTTGATAAAACTGATGTCAGTATTATACAAACTATAATCGCTATGGCGAATAACTTTGACATGAGTGTTATTGCAGAAGGCGTAGAAAGGATTACGCAACAAGAACAGTTAATGCAATTGGGCTGCAATACATATCAAGGCTATTTGTACAGTAAACCTTGTGATGCGATTACGTTTCATAAGCTATGTAATGAAATGAACCAAGCAACACATACAGAAGACCATCATTTAAAAGTGTTATCTGTTGAGCAATTAGTCTAAATTTAAACTCTAATTAGCGCTGGATCGTAAATCTTGAGGTGAGTGCTGAAAGATTAAGCGTCTCCAATATTTCGAGTAGCCTGTTATTGGCATTTTTGCGTTGCTGACCTGTATATTTAGCAATAATCAGCTCGTTTTTCATTGAATGCTCCCAACCGACCAACTCAGTCACCGTAACGCTATAACCCGCGGCTTCTAATTGTAAACAACGTAATACATTGGTGATTTGACTACCGAACTCTCGGGTATGAATAGGATGTCGCCAAATTTCACTAAGTGAAGTTTTACCTAAGCTTTCACTTTTATGTTGCCGCATCACATCTGCAACCTCTGCCTGACAGCATGGGACTAGCACCATGTATTTGGCCTGTTTTTTTAAACCAAACTGAATCGCATCATCGGTTGCTGTATTGCAAGCATGTAACGCTGTTACGATATCGACCTTACTAGGTAAGGCATCTGAAGTAATGGCTTCTTCCACACTTAAATGATGAAAATCCATACGTTCAAAATTTAAATCTGCTGCCAGTTGTCGAGATTTTTCTACTAATTCTGCACGCGTTTCAATACCAATCACCTGCCCTGCAGCCTGCTGCTTGATAAATAAATCATACAAAATAAACCCCAAGTAAGATTTACCTGCGCCGTGATCCACTAGCGTTGGATCAGGGTTTTGCAGCATCACTTCATTCAGCAAAGGCTCAATAAAATTATGTAAATGATAAACCTGCTTAAGCTTACGGCGACTATCTTGGTTAAGCTTGCCATCACGCGTGAGGATATGCAGCGCTTTGAGCAACTCGTGAGATTGATTCGGATTGATTTCAGGAATTAGTGTCATCTCGTTATTTTAACTTAGGTTTTGCATGCAGAAGCCATGTAAAATGCTCAAAAGATTATTAGAGCAAAACAACATGGCAATTCAATGGTATCCGGGTCACATGACCCAAGCACGTAAAAAAGCCGAAGAAACAATGGAGTTCGCCGACATTGTCATCGAGGTATTAGATGCGCGTGTGCCTGAGGCAAGTCATAACCCAGTCATTAACGAAATGCGCTTATTTCGTCAGCGCCCAAATTTAAAAATATTGAATAAGGCTGATTTGGC
>JAYTHN010000156.1:0-1448 GCA_043732505.1 Methylotenera sp. | reverse complement strand
AGGATCCTGGTCGAGTATTCCCAGGTAAGCGTATGCCTGGTCACTTGGGTGCTGTTAAAGTCACTACACAGAACCTTGAAGTTGTTCGTGTTGATTTAGAGCGCAACCTACTGTTGATTAAAGGTGCAATCCCTGGTTCTAAAGGCGGCGACGTTGTTGTGCGTCCAGCTATTAAAGCTAAGCTTCAAAAGGGGATGAAATAATGGAACTTAAATTACAAGACAAAAACGGTAAAGCAGTTAAAAAAGGTGTGACTGTTTCTGACGAAACATTTGGTCGCGAATTTAACGAAGCTTTGGTGCATCAAGTGGTTGTAGCGTATATGGCAAATGCCCGTACTGCAACTCGTGCACAAAAAGGCCGTGACAATGTAGCTCACAGTACGAAAAAACCATATGCTCAAAAAGGTACTGGTAACGCACGTGCAGGTATGAGCTCAAGCCCAATCTGGCGTGGAGGTGGTCGTGCATTCCCTAACTCACCTAACGAAAATTTTAGTCATAAAGTAAATCGTAAAGCTTACCGTGCTGGTATGCAGACAATTCTATCTGAGTTGGTGCGTCAAGAGCGTTTGAATGTGGTTGAAGAGTTTGTAGTTACTACACCAAAAACTAAAGCCTTGGCTGAGAAAATTAAAAGTATGGGTTATGAGGGAGCTGTATTAGTGCTGACTGATAGCTTTGATGAGAACTTATATTTATCTTCTCGTAACCTAATTAACGTTATGGTGATTGAAGCTCAGTATGCTGACCCAGTCAGTTTAGTGCGTTTCCCAAATGTAGTGGCAACTGCTGCTGCAGTAAAGAAACTTGAGGAGATGCTGGCATGATGACCGCTATTACTAAAGCTCAAGACCGTTTATTGCAAGTAATATTAGCACCACAAATTACTGAAAAAGCAACTTACATTGCTGATAAACATAAGCAAATTGCATTTATCGTTCGTACTGATGCAACTAAACATGAAATCAAGGCTGCAGTTGAGCTTGTTTTCAAAGTTGAAGTTGATAAAGTCGCAACGATTAATGTCGGTGGAAAAACAAAAAGCGCTGGCAAAAGTATGGGCAAGCGTAAAGACTGGAAAAAAGCTTATGTAAGCTTAAAGCCAGGCCAAGAAATTAACTTCACAGCAGCCGAATAAGGAGAGATGATATGGCACTAGTTAAAGTCAAACCAACTTCCCCCGGTCGCCGTGGTGTGGTTAAAGTTGTTACCCCAGATCTATATAAAGGTAAGTCACACGCGCCGCTGTTGGAAAGTCAAAACAGACATGCTGGCCGTAATAATAACGGTCATATTACAACCCGTCACCAAGGTGGTGGTCATAAACAGCACTATCGTTTAATCGACTTCCGTCGCAATAAAGATGGTATACCAGCGAAAGTGGAACATATTGAGTATGATCCAAACCGCACAGCGCACATTGCATTACTTTGTTACGCTGATGGT
>JAYTHN010000155.1:0-1448 GCA_043732505.1 Methylotenera sp. | reverse complement strand
CTGCTGGGTAAGGGGTTAGCGCTGAGATTATGTACTTATCTTTTGATGGTAGATGGGATAAAATCAGTAGATGAAATTATTAGCCAACACAAAGCGTTACCATAAATAGAAATGTTACTCAAAGCGCTGTGAGATGAAGGTTATATTGTTTTAGTTTCACAGTCACCGTCAAGCAGAATAGCAACACTGAATCAAAATATGAGTGCTCCAAAATCAACACCAACCAAAGAAATTTCTCTACCAGTAACGCAATCTCACAAATGCTAAATCTAGCAAAAAATGAGATGATTAATGAGGTTAATGTGTTTCTTGGAAAAGATGCAAATTGAGTCATTATCAAAATTCAAAATGCTAAAACCAATGATGAGCTATTTGCATTACTGATGAGACTAAAAAAATTATCGGAATGTATGCGGGTTCAGAAAAAGCTGAAAAATTTGCGACCAAATTTACCCATATCGCAGTGATATAGAACAACGTTTAAATTTTCATCAAGACATGAAACAACAATATTCAATGAAGAATGATTATGTAATTTGACTTAATTATGACCACGCAATTTTCTTTTATGGCGGTTTTTTGGCAATACTAGGGGTGCCTATTATTTTACGTTAATGAAAAATACTGTATCTATTAAGTACCAATCAAGCGTAGTTACCTCAGCGGATTACTGTTTTATGGGCGCCGTTATGTATGCGTACATAAATTATAAATATGGTGTTGGTTTAGATGCTTTAAAAAATGGACATTATCCAACGGTGCTTCATTACATCGACTGGATTGTCACAACGCCTTTGATTGTGCTTAAGTTTGCTCAGCTACTATCTGGCTCTAAAGGGGCGAGTGCAATTGCTATATTGGTGATTGTTGCAGACTTTATTATAATTATTTTTGGATTTATTGGAGAAACTTCAATTAATATCAACAATACAACTTAGTTTTATATTGTAGTAGTTGTACTGTATGGTATATCTATGTTGGCTTGGTTATTTATTTTGTATTATTCAGTAACCACAGCTTCGGCAGATAAATTAGGGCCAATTTAATCTGATTTATCTAAACTTAAATTGTTTATTTTATTAGTTTGGGCAATTTATTCGTTAGTTTATCTAATAATTAGATAATCCATCTATGCGATTGGTTAGAAAGCTTATTTAAAATATAGCGGATTTATTTAACAAAGTTGGCTTTGGTATGGTTGCTTTATACGCTGTGCAACAGTTGGTGAGTAAAGCTAAAATGCACCAGTCATTATTTGAGCTTTAACAATCGGTTTGGCTCTAAAAATTGCCACTAGGTTAATTGACTTAGCGGTTTTTTATTATGATGAATGCCTTAATCCCAATAAACAGTGTTAATTCTTATCGGTAGACCTTAAATATTTAATGATTTTACAGACACATTTTTTCAACTTAATCATTAAAACCTTTTGTTTTCAAATGATTATT
>JAYTHN010000154.1:0-1449 GCA_043732505.1 Methylotenera sp. | reverse complement strand
AGCATGCGCGTACCATATCTAAATAACGTGCTTCAAAAATCCTGAGAGGCAATAATCCTTCAGGGAAAATCACCACATTGAGTGGAAATAATGATAATGAGTAATGTGCCATCAATAGTTAGGAATGCCTAAATAATAGGAGAAAATCTAAGAACTACTAGTAGTGACAGTGTTCAGGATGACCAGTTCATTCAACATACACTTTAATTGGAATAAGGTGGCATATATAAAAAAACCCGTAATCGCTATTTATTCTGCAAATTACGAGGATTCTATGCACAACTCAGCGCTTCAAAATTATATGATTACTTTTTAATGGTTGGTGGGCCTTTAAAGCGGTTACGCTCACCAAATACAAACCAGAATATGCCCATTACCATTAACATGGCGATAGTGACATAAAGCACTTTTTCGTTCGGTGGCTGTATACCTACAATGACTAAGAAACCACCACCAATGTCCGCGATCACTGCGATTGGTTTTGATAACCCTTTTAAATCATATGGGCCATTGTGTTTCCAAGTTTTACCCTCAGCTAATATCCCCTGCGGCTACTGGCATTATGTAAGAAATGTATAAAAACACTGCACAACCTACGGCCAACAAACTAATCGCCTCTGCATAAAGTGTGGCGACCACTGCCAAAGTAGCATAACCCCATACAGCTGCGACAGGTGTTTTTAAGGTTGGGCTCACCGTGCGTAGTAAACCAGAGGCTGGCAAACCACCATCACGTGCAAACGCATACATCATTCTTGAGGTAGAAGTCAGGCACGCCAAACCACATAAGTAGTAATTAAGAAAATAGCTAAACCAAGTGCTGTTTGTAGTGCGGGCGGTAATGTTTTCAAGAGTTCACCAAAAAAGCCAAAACTTTATTTAACACCTTTTGCTACATCAGGTAATACCAAAACAAATGTACAAATTAAGATGTAGCCAAAAATTACTGAGTAAATGACAGAGCTTACAATGCCTTTAGGTACTGTTTTAGCTGCATCTCGCGTTTCTTCTGAGGTATGTGCTGATGCATCAAAACCAGTAATGGTGTAAACCGCCAATAAAAGACCTAGTAAAAATGGGAATACCATGCCTTCACTTTTCGGCCATGGGCTACCTTCTACATCAGTGTAATTAGTAAAGGTAAATAAGCGTGAAAACTCTAAACCTCCTTCATGATAAGCCAGTAAAGACAACACTAGCACTATGGTGACCACAAAAATAAGGTAGCCAGAAATGTCAGTGATTTTGGTAGTAAATCTAGGGAAGCGATAAATTAATATTGCCTGTGTGATGGTGAAAAGTGCGATGTAGAAAATTTGGTGCGAATATCCAAATCCAGAAGTATCAACGCCTAAAATCGGCAGTGCTAAACCTTTGAAGAAAAAGTCATATACACCAAAGTTCACTGAGGCAACCACGAAAATCAACCCTAGCAAGTTAAACCAAGCC
>JAYTHN010000153.1:0-5147 GCA_043732505.1 Methylotenera sp. | reverse complement strand
CTGCTTTTTTAACATGCAAAGCTTGACGGTCCGCATCCGCATAAATTGCCACAGACTTAATGCCCATTTCTGAGCAAGCGCGTACAATACGCACTGCAATTTCGCCACGGTTAGCTACAAGAATTTTTTTGAACACGTTTCTAGCCTTAATTTGTTACTTAAAAATTTATCAGGTAAACGTAAATGTTTATCTCTTAAACCCACTGATTATAACATGCGCAGCATGATTGCTAAATCCCCTTGAACTAAATTTAGAGTACTTAAGCGGACATTAAAATGAGTAACCATCCGACATTTATCGATAACGTAGCCTTTGCGAAGAAAAATGAATATTTAGAAGGTAAGCTGACTCTTAAAGACTGCCCAAGACTAAGTGATTTATTAACTGGTGCTAATATTATTCCGCCATCAGAAATCTACGATTCGGGCTTAATTAGCTATACATTACAAGGAAAAACTGACGCTGTTGGTCAGTATCATTTGCACCTTGAACTTCAAACAGACCTACTCACTACTTGCCAACGTTGCTTGAATACTATGCCGCTAAAATTAGCGCTCAATTATCATTATTTAATTGGTGAAGTGAGTGATACGGATTTAGAAGCGGGTGAAACAGACAGCGATGACGACTTTGATTTGCAGCAGGCGAGCCCAAACATGGATTTTATTACGTTAATTGAAGATGAAATAATCATGGCAATGCCGATTGCGCCAATACATGTGGAAGATTGCGGACCGATTGTGAGCCAAAGTGGCGAGAAACCTAACCCTTTTGCGGTATTAATGGGTTTAATTAAGCCATAAACAGTGATTTATGGCTGACAAATGCTAGGTTTTATATTATAGTGATGGTATAGCAATTTAACGTAATCTTAAATTAGTGGTGCAAATTTAACTGATGCATCGATTTATATGTAATTGAGATGATGTTTTAATCATTTTATTGGAGTTTATTATGGCAGTACAGCAAAACAAAAAGTCACCATCAAAACGAGGTATGCATCGATCACATGACTTCTTAACAAATCCACCTTTAGCAGTTGAGCCTACAACAGGCGAAACACATTTACGTCATCACATCAGCCCAAACGGCTATTATCGTGGTCGTAAAGTAATGCCATCAAAAGGCGAATAATTTCTCTTTCAAACTAAGTCTACACTAGATCAAGTCTAGAGATGGCAATTTGTTTGGTAGTTGTTAAAATCATTAACGCCGCTCCAGTATTGGTGCGGCGTTGGTGTTTTTACGGCGCTATTTAAATACAACTGGTTCAATACAACTGAACAATTAATAGGTCGCTTGATATTGAATCTTCAATACCACATAGTAAGCCAGACTTGAAAATCGAGTAAATCTTATGGATATAACAGTTGCAATTGACGCAATGGGTGGTGATCATGGTCCGCACATTACCGTTCCTGCTGCACTTAAAGCGCTTGATGCTGACAGTGAGCTTAATATCGTTTTAGTAGGTTTAAGTGATGCTATAGAAGCAGAGCTTAAAGCCCGTAAAGCGGCGACTAGTCCGCGATTACGCATCCATTATGCAAGTGAAGTGGTGACGATGGATGAATCGCCACAAGGCGCGCTTAAAAATAAAAAAGACTCCTCCATGCGCGTGGCAATCAACTTGGTTAAAAGTGGTGAAGCGAATGCATGTGTGAGCGCTGGTAATACTGGTGCTCTTATGGCGACTGCACGTTTTGTATTAAAAACCTTACCTGGCATTGATAGACCCGCCATTGCAGGGGTATTTCCTAGTCAAAAAGGTAAAACTTACATTTTAGATTTAGGTGCAAATGCGGATTGTACGGCAGATCAATTATTGCAATTTGCAGTGATGGGTAGCATGTTAGTGTCATGCGTTGAACACAAATCCAACCCAACTGTAGGCTTACTTAACATTGGCTCTGAAGATATTAAAGGGAATGAAGTCGTTAAGCAAACAGGTGAATTACTGAAGGCTAGCCATTTAAATTTTTACGGTAATGTTGAAGGTAATGATATCTTCAAAGGTACGGTTGATGTTGTGGTGTGCGATGGTTTTGTAGGCAATATTGCCCTTAAAACTTCAGAAGGCCTGGCGCAAATGATGGGCCGCTTTCTTTCGCAAGAGTTTAAACGTAATTGGCTCACTAAATTAATGGGTCTTGCCTCACTTCCTGTGTTGAATGCTTTTAAAAAACGAATGGATCCGCGCCGCTACAATGGCGCTAGCTTTTTAGGCCTACGTGGCATTGTGGTTAAAAGTCACGGAGGGGCAGATAGCTTTTCATTCTTACATGCGATTGAAACTGCGATTGAAGAATCTCGTAGCGGCGTTCTTCGCCGCATTACCGAACAATTAGAAATAGAACATATACAGTCACATCAAACTTTACAAACGATGTCGACCAACACGGAAACCGCATGATTTACTCTCGCATAGCTGGAACGGGTAGTTACCTTCCTAAAAAAATACTCACGAATGCTGACTTAGAAAGTATGGTGGATACCACCGATGAGTGGATTTTTACACGTACTGGAATTCGTGAGCGTCACATTGTTGCTGATGACGAATTTACAAGTGACTTAGCTTTACATGCAGCTAAAAATGCAATAGAAACCGCAGGTATTGCTGCTTCAGATATTGATTTGATTATCGTTGCAACCACTACCCCTGATAAAATATTCCCTAGTACAGCTGTGATATTGCAGCACAAATTAGGCATCGCGGGCTGCCCTGCATTTGATATTCAAGCGGTGTGTAGTGGTTTTGTCTATGCATTTTCTACTGCGGATAACTTCATAAAATCTGGCGCTGCTAAATGTGCTTTGGTCATTGGTGCGGAAACTTTTTCACGTATCACCGACTGGACAGACAGAGGTAATTGTATCTTGTGGGGCGATGGCGCTGGCGCTGTGATTCTGCAAGCGAGTGCAGAACAAGGCGTGATTTCAACACATCTACATGCTGATGGAAAATATGTTGAAATGTTGCATGTGCCTCGTAAAGCAGAGCCTGACAGTCGCGATACTGTGGTCATGGAGGGTAATGGCGTGTTTAAAATGGCAGTCAATACTCTGGATGCGATTGTAGATGAAACACTCACTGCCAATGGTATGCAAAAATCTGATGTTGATTGGTTAGTACCGCATCAGGCCAATATCCGCATACTACAGGCCACAGCTAAAAAGCTTAGTATGAGTATGGATAGAGTCGTGGTGACAGTCGATAAACATGGCAACACTTCTGCTGCTTCAATACCCTTGGCGCTAGATACTGCTGTCCGTGACGGACGCATCAAACGCGGCGAAATCATTCTAATGGAAGCATTTGGCGGCGGCTTTACTTGGGGTTCAGCGCTCATTAAGTATTAATGAGTTTAAAAATATGATTTTTTATTAAAATACTATATTCAATATTATGAACAAATTTGCATTTTTCTTTCCAGGTCAGGGCTCTCAATCAGTCGGTATGATGGCTGGTTTTGGCCCTGAGCGTAATATTGGTAAGGTCGTTCATGAAACTTTTATCGAAGCCTCAGATATTTTAGGCGTAGATTTTTGGGCGATGGCGACAGAGCCTAATGAAAGTATTAACGAAACAACAAATACACAGCCTATTATGCTGATCGCTGGAATGGCTACTTGGCGCGCATGGCAGGCTACTTCAAATCATTTACCATCAATTCTGGCTGGTCATAGTTTAGGTGAATACACTGCGCTCGTTGCATCTGGTGCCTTATCCTTTGCTGATGCGCTACCACTAGTGCGTTATCGAGCAGAAGTGATGCAAGCGGCTGTACCTGTGGGTGTAGGCGCCATGGCGGCAATATTAGGTTTGGATGATGATATTGTGCGTGCTATATGTTTAGAAGCTGCACAAGATGAAGTATGTGAAGCCGTTAACTTTAATTCACCCGGCCAAGTGGTGATTGCAGGCAATAAAGCTGCGGTGGAGCGCGGCATGGAACTTGCAAAAGCTAAAGGCGCTAAACGTGCATTGGCATTGCCGGTTAGCATACCTTCGCACTGTGCATTGATGAAGCCCGCAGCGGTAAAATTTGTAGAATACCTGAAAAATGTAATATTGAATGCGCCAAAAATACCAGTGCTACACAATGCAGATGTTGCCGCTTACAATGATGCCGATAAAATAAAAGATGGGTTAGTCCGGCAGCTGTATAGCCCAGTGCGTTGGGTTGAATCTGTACAATCGATACAAGCAGCTGGAGTTACACAGGCAGCAGAGTGCGGGCCGGGTAAAGTTTTGGCTGGATTAACCAAGCGTATCGTAAAAGACTTACCATGTATGGCACTTATGACGGATGAGGCGCTACAAGTATTTAATAGCGCGTTATAATTAATTATAAAAATATTATCTAAATAAATTAAAGGCTTACTATGTTAACTGGACAAATTGCTTTAATTACTGGTGCAAGTCGTGGTATTGGAGCTGCTATCGCATTAGCACTGGGTGGGCAGGGTGCAACTGTCATTGGCACGGCGACATCTGATGGTGGTGCGGCTTCAATCAGTAGTGCGCTTGCAACGGCTGGCATGAAAGGTGAAGGCATGGCCCTCAATGTTAATGATGCTGCTCAAGTAGAAACCACTTTAAAAGCGATTAATGAAAAATATGGTGATGTGAGTATTTTGGTGAATAACGCTGGCATCACGCGTGACACTTTACTCATGCGTATGAAAGACGATGATTGGGACGCTGTCATCAGCACTAATTTAACCTCAGTATTCCGTATGAGCCAAGCCGTACTGCGCCCTATGATGAAAGCGCGAACTGGCCGCATCATCAGCATTTCATCTGTAGTGGGTCATATGGGTAACGCTGGGCAAACGAATTATGCTGCTGCAAAAGCGGGCATGACTGGTTTTACAAAATCTTTAGCTGCAGAAGTAGGTAGCCGCGGCATTACAGTAAACTGTGTAGCGCCTGGTTTTATTGATACTGATATGACTGCTGAATTATCTGAAGAGATTACTAATAAAATGTTAGCGCGTATCCCAGCGGGTCGTTTAGGCAATGTTAAAGAAATTGCAGCGACCGTTGCATTTTTAGCTTCACCAAATGCGGCCTATATAACTGGCGAAACGATACATGTAAATGGCGGCATGTTGATGGTATAAATATCGCCGCATCAAGCGG
>JAYTHN010000152.1:0-1458 GCA_043732505.1 Methylotenera sp. | reverse complement strand
TAGTCATTAAAAAAATCGAAGCGGCTAGCAGCTTTGCGCCACTACATAATAAAGCAGCGCTATCGGTAATTAAAATGACCAAAGCGGAATTTCCTGACCTTCCACAGATTGCATGTTTTGATACTATTTTTCATGCCGAAATGCCAGAGGTTGCAAGTATGTTGCCAATTTCTAAAGTCTTACAATTAGAAGGGGTGCGACGCTATGGATTTCATGGCCTATCATGCGAATCTATTGTGCATCAACTGGGAGTAAAACTACCCGAACGATTAGTCATTGCACATCTTGGCAATGGCGCTAGCATCACCGCTATTAAAAATGGGAAGTCAGTCGATACTAGTATGGGTTTAACACCCACGGGTGGCATGATAATGAGCACGCGCAGCGGTGATATTGACCCTGGTATCCTTATTTACTTAATGCGTGAAAAGCGGTTTAATGCAGCCATGCTAGAAAATTTAGTTGATCATCAATCTGGCTTACTGGGGATTTCTGGTGTCGATAGCGACATGCAGAGATTGCGGAAGGCTGAAAAATCAAACCATTATGCAAAGCTGGCGATCCAAATGTTTTGCTATGCCGCACAAAAACAAATTGCCGCAATGATTTCAGTACTTGGTGGGATTAACATGCTGGTTTTTACTGGCGGTATTGGAGAAAATGACCACGAAACTAGAGCAAAAATTGTCGAGGGATTGAGTTGGGCAGGGGTAAATCTAGATGCGACTAAAAACCAATGCACGCAGCATTACAGTAAAAATTACTCAATTCAAGACGCTAGCTCTCATTGTGAGCTTAAGGTCATTGCCTCAAATGAAGACGAGCAAATTGCACGTCATACTTTATCATTGCTTAATGAACATACCTTTAACTAACTATTGTTCTTTTGAATAACCAATAATGCCAACAAATACTCTTACTAAACCATATGCGAGCCATGATGCAAAACGCTTAATCGCATGGCCTTTAGCCCAGTCTTGTGCGGACACATGATAGGTACCGTCTTGAATAGATAACATAATATCAGTGCGTAATTCGTTGGCAAATACTTTGTTTTGTACGACAATATTGGCCTCGCGCGCCAATAAGAGGCTGAAAGGATCAATATTAGATGAGCCCACAGTTGCCCAGTAGCCATCAATCACCGCAACTTTGCTATGCATGAAGCCTTTACGATATTCGTAGATTTCGATACCACTTTTTAAAAATATACTATAAAAAGCATGGGTGGCAAACATTAAAAAATATTCCATGCGGCCTTGCAGTAATAGTTTGACGTTGACACCACGCTTAGATGCTTTTAACAACGCTTGACGAAACCTTCTACCAGGCACGAAATAAGCATTGGCAATAATGATTTCGGTACGTGCTTGTGCTATCGCCGCTAAATAAGCATTTTCAATATCACGTCTATGCAGCATGTTATCTCGCATTACCAGCGCAGCTTTTATATTGTTT
>JAYTHN010000151.1:0-5165 GCA_043732505.1 Methylotenera sp. | reverse complement strand
ATTATACCTCACACATCTAGCCAATGCGATTAAACACATTGCGACTCTTATTAGAAAACAGGGTCTTAGGTGCTAATAATGCGTGTATACGCACCTAGCAAGTCGTTTAGCTTGAATTAGCTACTAGCAACGCGCTTGGCAATGTGCGCCAGAGCTTCCTCTACTTGATCAATTAAGATTAAGCATAAATCACCCGGATTCAAACGAGATAGCGCGGTATCAATGGCTGAAAATTCGCCTTGAATCTCGTCTATCCTTTTTGTGCGCACGGCATTGACCAAGCCTTGCTGCAACAGCTTCAACACCTCACCATCTGCTCGGCCACGCTGACATTGATCTTGATACAAAATCACCTCATCGAAGGCGCTACCTAAAATCTCAGTCTGGCGACTAATGTCAACATCACGTCTATCCCCTGCACCGCTAATTACCACCATTCGTTGCTCTGCTGGAATATTTTCAATGGCAGCCACTAGCGCAATAATCGCATCAGGATTATGCCCATAATCCGCAATCACACTCGCACCGCGATAATCAAAAAAGTTGAACCGGCCAGGTGCTGTTTGTGCATCATTCACAAAGGATGCCACACCGCGACGAATAATATCCCAATCGATATTTAATGCCCAAGCTGCGGCCACAGCGGCCATAGTATTTTCTATTTGAAAACCAATAGTACCGTTGCGGGTAATTGGCATTTGCGCAAGCGCAATACGCTTTTCGAATTTATCTTGCTTAGAAGAATTTTGGCTTGCGACGATATGGCCGTTATCAACATATACAACACGGCGACCTTGCGCACGATGCGTTGCCATCACTGGGTGCGAGATATCATGCGCAAAAAATGTCACTGTCCCTAAACATGAACTAGCCATGTTCGCAGCCATTGGGTCCGCCGCATTCAGCACTGCTACACCATCTGGCGCAACGTTTTGTACGACTACGCGCTTCACGACGGCAAGGTCTTCTACAGTAGTAATATAACTTAAGCCCAAGTGGTCACCCATACCAATGTTGGTCACCACAGCCACATTACAGCGGTCAAAGGCTAAACCCTCTCGCAAAACTCCACCACGTGCTGTTTCAAAAACTGCCGCGTCAACATCAGGATGCATTAAGACATTGCGCGCGCTTTTTGGGCCGCTGCAATCACCCGTATCAATGCGCTGGCCTTGAATATAGACACCATCCGAGTTGGTCATACCGACTCGTAAACCGTTACAACCAAGAATATGGGCAATTAAACGTACAGTAGTTGTTTTACCATTGGTGCCTGCCACGGCGACTAACGGAATACGTCCATTGTCGTTCGCAGCAAACATGGTTGAAACAATGGCTTCACCTACTGCGCGACTTTTACCAAACGATGGTTGTAAATGCATACGTAAACCAGGTGCTGCATTCACTTCAACAATGCCACCACCTTGTTCTTGCAACGGCAGCGAAACACTGTCGCAAACAATATCAACCCCACAAATATCTAACCCTATCATTTCTGCAGCAGCCACAGCGCTAGCTGCTAAGTCGGGATGCACATCATCCGTGACATCGGTTGCCGTGCCGCCGGTACTGAGGTTGGCATTGTTGCGCAAAATCACGCGAGCACCCTTGCATGGGACTGAGTCTGCTGTAAAATTTTGGGTTGCCAAGCTTGCTAGTGCAATATCATCGATACTGATTTTTGTAAGTGAAGTTGCATGCCCAGACCCACGACGTGGGTCATTATTCACTTGTTCAACTAATGCACGAATAGTTCGCACACCATCACCGATAACTAGCGGCGCATCGCGCCTAGCGGCAGCGACCATTTGATTACCCACTACTAATAAACGGAAGTCACTACCAGGAATAAATCGTTCAACTAAAACTTCTGGGCTTCTTTCAGCAGCAGCTGCATAAGCAATGTTAAGTTGCTCACGGCTATTGATGTTCACGCTAACACCTTTGCCTTGATTCCCGTCTTTAGGCTTTACGACTACAGGTACGATTGTTGTGCTAGCACCAGTGATTTCAAGCATTGCTACCCAAGCGTCATCAATATCAGAGACCTCTCGACCACTGGGCACTGATACACCTGCCGCATCAAGCAGTTTTTTGGTTAACTGTTTATCCTGTGCGATAGCTTCAGCAATAGCACTACTTCGGTCTGTTTCAGCAGCCTGAATACGGCGTTGCTTACTACCCCAACCAAACTGTACCAAACTACCCTCAGTTAAGCGGCGATATGGAATATTTCTAACGGTCGCGGCTTGCACAATTGCGCCAGTACTAGGCCCTAAGCGTATATCTTCATCTAACTCTTTTAATTGTGTTAAAGCTGTAGCAAGATCAAAAGGCGTATCAGTGGCAGCTGCGAGACAAAGCTGTTCGGCGAGTTTAAGCGCTAATCGACCGACTTCTTCCTCGGTATATTCAAATACAACTTGCATTACGCCTGTCTCTAAAGTGGTAGCGGTACGACTAAAAGTTACTGGACACCCTGACTCTGCTTGCAATCTAAGCGCAGCCAATTGCAGCACATGCGCCATAGAAACAACGCCAGTGTGACCAGCCAATTGCAATAAACCGACTTCTGGAAACAGTGCACGAAGCCGCGACTCAAACCCTGGGATATTTAAAATGCTAGACTCAGCTTCAGTGCAATGGACAACAGCTTCTATAGCAGTATGTCGACTCCACAAATTTGGACCGCGCAACGCACGAACACGTGTTACTTCCATTAAACAGTTTTCCTTGGTTGTAGAATTATTTGTTTTAGGATTGTTGGCATTAATATCATAGTTTTTGTCATCATGAAGTGAGCATCAAATACATTTACAAAGTATCAAATGTTAGTTAATTTCAAAAATTTCGAGACTTGATAACTTTAGTACCAGTAACTTTAGCACTAGTAACATTAGAACTAGCAACATTAAAATTAACCAATTGAACTCTCGAATGTTTCTATGCCTGTACGAATCAACTCTGGCGATAGGTCTAAAGCCCATGCCGCAGCAACACCAGCCAACTCAGAATCAATTTGCGCATAATCCACTAGTGAGCATTCTGCCGATGCACTTTTAAATGCCTTGCTCAGCAATGGCATGGCAGCTAATTTAGTTAATAAAACCTCATCTGCCCCTGTTGCCAGCACTATACCGCCAGATTTAAATAGCACTGCGCGCCCACCCTGTTGCAAATGCTCTTCAATCACAGGTAATTTAGCATCTTGCGCGAAGAAAATAACCTCGCCGTCACAAAGGCCTGCCATCGTTGCTACCAGCGGATCAGCTGCATTTAGCACAGCTACGCCACTACTAAGCACTACGTCAACTTGCGTACGCATTACGTTATATAGTTGCTCGGCAGTCTCAATATAATATTCGCCGAAACGGTTTGCAATATCGCCACTGGCGTCAATGTTAGTAAGTACGCCCACTTGACAACGATCATAACCTAGTCCGTCGGTTAAAATTGTATTGGCGTTATTTTCAATGACTGCAACTTCTAGCATACGATTCATCAGTAATTTTTGCGCCGCTTTCCAAGTAGCACAATCCCCTTTTTCAACCAAACGTTGGTTTAGGAACAAGCCTTCACTGCAGGCCAAACCAACATACTTGCCACTCAAAAAAATCAGCCTTGCTACAATTTTTGCCACCAAGGTTTTGCCACTCGATCCAGCGATACCCACGATAGGAATACGCCCACTTTCATCTTCTGCAAATAGGTTATCGACTATCGCTTTTCCAACTAGGCGCGGTTTACCCTCCGCCGGTTTAAGATGCATCAGCAAACCTGGGCCTGCATTTACCTCAACAATGGCGCCACCTTGTTCGGCTAATGGCCGTGAAATGTCTTGTGCGACTAAATCCACCCCAGCAACATCTAAACCAACAATTCGCGCGGCAAGCGAAGCAGCGGCGGCCACTTCTGGGTGCACAAGGTCAGTCACATCCAATGCTACATTACCATTACGTTGAATAACAACGCGCTCACCTTGTGTTGGCACTGACTCTGGCACAAAACGTTGACGCGCAATTTCAAAGCCCACTGAAGGTTGCTGGTCAATCATTATCAAGTCTAGTGGATACTCTTCAGCTTCGCCACGGCGTGGATCGGAGTTGATTTGCAATGTGATCAATTGCCGAATAGTGGACTGACCATCGCCTACAATAGAGACCGACTCACCCCTAGCAGCGGCGGCTAAATGCCCACCGACAATTAGCAAGCGGTGCTCATTACCACGTATAAAGCGCTCTACAATGACTTCGCTACCTTCATCATTGGCTAATTCAAACGCGGCCTCAACCTCTTCGCGCGTCATCAGCTCAGTGGATACGCCGCGCCCATGATTACCGTCACTGGGTTTTACAACGACAGGCACACCAATATCTTCGGCAGCTTCCCAAGCATCTGCTGGGCTATCAACGATTCGCCCTTCAGGCACAGGCACACCACAGGATTGCAATAATCTTTTAGTTAAATCTTTGTCACTAGAAATACTTTCAGCAATCGCACTTGTTTGGTCGGTTTCGGCAGTCCAAATGCGGTGCTGGCTGGCGCCATAACCTAATTGCACTAAATTGCCTTCAGTCAATCTAATAGAAGGTATATTGCGCTCTGTAGCTGCATCTACAATACAAGCGGTACTAGGGCCTAAACAAAGCGAGTCGACCATCTCACGCAATCTGGCTACGTTAGTGTTTACATCGAATGGTTTATTTTCAATGGCTGCCATCACTAAATCACGGCCAGCTTGTAGCGCAACACGGCTAACTTGCTCGTTTCGTGAACGCACAACTACTTTATAAACACCACGCATACTGGTACTGCGTGCTTTACCGAAGCCACCTTGCATACCAGCTAATGATTGGAGCTCTAACGTCACATGCTCAAGAATATGGCCTGGCCACGTACCCTCACGAACACGCTGCAAAAATCCGCCACGCTCTCCGATTCCACAACGATGCTCAACCAAAGTAGGCAACCAAGCACTCAGTCGCTCGTAAAAACCAGGAATAGTATTAGAAGGGAAATCCTCTAATGGTCCGATGTCTAACCATGCCTCTAACACAGGACGATACGTCCAAATATTGGGGCCGCGCAGAGGTAATATTTTGAGAAACTCCATCAATCTTTCCGGATGAATTAAAGTGAAAATTGACCGACCGAGTGTGGCCCAT
>JAYTHN010000150.1:0-5168 GCA_043732505.1 Methylotenera sp. | reverse complement strand
CTCAAAAAGCCTTCGGCGCCAGCTGCAGATTCAGCTTTGATTGCTAACGGCTCACTACTCTTTTCTTGCAAGGCTAGACTAATTACAGCCGTAACATCAGACTTCAACTCGGATTCTAATGGTGTCAACTCTAACGATAAAACGGCATCAGCAGACATGCCAGTTTCTAGCTTTTTGTTTTTTTCAGCCTGCTTATTTTTATCTAAGTTATCTAATGCCTTAATGAGTAAACTCATAGCTAAGCTTACCTTTCATCGTCAGCATTGAGCGTTTGCTTTAACTGTTGTGAAGGAAGATATTGTTTATAAGTCGCCAGCTCATCGCTCTCTAAACTAGAGCTAGTGATTACAGTCGGGCGTATGAAAATAACCAACTCTGTTTTAACATTACTATCATTTACACCTGTAAATATCTTACCCACACCTGGAATATCCGATAATCCAGGCACCTTATCTGTATTTTTACGAATTAAATCTTGCATTAGTCCACCTAAAACAGCGGTATTTCCACTACTAATTTGGAGCAACGACTCCATTTCACGTACCTGTATCTCAGGAATACCTTGATAACTAGTTAATGGGGTACCGTTTGCACTTAGCAAGGAAGGATTTGGATCTTGCACATATCGAATAAGGCTTGATATTGAAGGCCTAACATTGATATTCACCATACCTACGTCACTAATTTGTGGCGTTACACTCATAACCACACCTACTGGCACTGTATTCGGCGTGGTTGTAAACGATTGAAGATTAGTCCCTGATACGCCACTTGCAGACTGGGATATTTGTGCTTGGACTGTAAAGTAAACTAAATTATCAACCACCTTAAGCACTGCTGTTTGATTATTAAGCACCATTAATTTAGGGCTAGACAAGACTTTAGTATCCCCAAATTGCTTCAATAAATTAATTGAAGCGGCTATATTACCTAAAGCACTCGTAGGGTTAAAATATCCAGCGACCAAACCCGCGCTAGTGCTACGAGTTAGCAAATCTCCAGTCGCAAAACTAGTGCCTAATCTTTGGCTAAAAGTGAATCCACTACTGGCGCCAGCATTTCCTAATCGACTCCAGTCTATCCCGGCTTGAAAACCATCGTTAAGCCTTACTTCAACAATGGTCGCTTCAATTAAAACTTGACGTTTTGCACTGGCCATTACTTTATCTAAAAACTCCTGCACTTTCTCATGCTGCTTATTTGTGCCTCTAACATTAATCACACCAGCTTCACGGTTTACAATGACAGTCGCAGCAAATAATGTTTTATATTCATTTTTCGCCTCTTCTTTTTCACGTGCAACATCAGTAATGCTTGTAGCATCAGCATCCTGCTTGCTAGCTGATTGATTAGTTTTCAAACTACCATTAGCACTAGATTTACTTGCACTTCCAGTTCTAGTAATGATAATTTCCTTGTCTGTTTCAGCCAAAATATCTTTTATATTTTTCTCTAAAGTTTCCCAAAAATGACTTTTTGACTCACTCGTCACGGAGGTACGTGAGCTATTATTTGCACCGTTGCCCGAACTACTGCTTGAAGTCCCGCCTGCACCAGTACTTTGAGATGCACTAGAAATTTGTCCATCTGCACCAATAAATCCTACTGTATCACGTGACATATTCACGTAATCTACTTTGTATGTACGCAACACAGGTTGGTCTGGCGTAATACTAAGGACGTTATTTTGAATCTTATAAGTTAAATCCACCTGTTTAGATAAACGCTCTAAAATGGCAGGCAAAGTTTGATCGACGGCATTTAGGGTCACTCTACCTTGAATGCCAGGGTGAATGTCAATATTAAGCTTACTATCACGCGCAATGGCAAACAGTACTTCTTTTACCGGAGTGTCATATACCACTATGCTGTAAGTTTGTTCTTTAGCCTTAGTTTTAGGAGGTGGCAGATAAATATTGTTTGTAACTGGCTTGGGGATATTGCCCGTTACATTTGGTTTATCAGATGAAGTTGTCGCATCTTGCTTAATTGATGTATTTTGTCCATCGATATGGCCTTTTGATGGTTGCACCGTAGATTGATGTGCACATGCTGTAATCACTAAAAATAGTGCTGTACATACCAGCGGTAATATTTTCATTTTCTTTGCCATAGCGTAGCAATCCCCAACTTATTGCTTAATTTATATTCTTTTACATATTTTGCATATTACCGCAAAAAATGCAAGAAAAATCCAATGAATATTCCAAAAAAATTAAAGTACAACAATAAGTTACAGCATATTTTTACTGCGCTTGTTCAATATCTTTGTTAATACCAGCCAATGTGCGTAAATAAGGTCTGTCGTTTTTAATTTGGCTTGGTAAATTTTTCAATGCGGTCAGCGCTTCATTACGTTCACCGTATGAACCGTACAAAATCACCGTATAAAGTTCGCCATTTTGCTTTTTACGATATAAGTAAATATTGTCTATTTCCAATTGCTGACCAACTCTATCAATTTCAGCGATTAAGGCTTCATCTTTTAACGAGTTTTTACTTGGTAGCGACTTAATTTGTAAAGTCACCGTGGTGGGTAAACCTTTAAGTAACCAACTCTTGGAAACTTCTAACCGTTTATCAACGAGTAACTGTTTAGCATCAGCAGCCTGCGTCGGCGCTGCAATTAAAGTTGAGGTCGTGTAAGTTGGTGTGCCTGAAGGCACATTACTAGCTGAGAGTTTTACTGATGATGCTGCAGCGGCATTGGTCGACAATTTATTGCTAATGCTTTCAGATACTTTAACTTTATCATTAGGTTGATGTTGTTTTTGATGACTATTTTGCCACCAACCGCAGTCTAAAATAGCAACTAGCGAAGCTACCAACACTGCCGCCAATAAAAAATACTGTTTGTAGTTGGCAGGTTTAGTACCAAACTCACTGTCTTGTATCGCTGCTTTTACTTGCTTGGGCGTGACTTGAAAAACATTGTCAGCAAAGGCGGCTAACAGGCATTTATCTGCGAGAATATTTACACGCCGCACTAAACCTTCTGCTGCTACAGAGAGTTTTTTAATAGCGGCATCCGTAAATAAATGTGGGCCAAAATAACCAGCTGCCCGCAGTCGAAAAATCAGATACTCACCTACATCTTTTGTTTGCAAAGGCCCTAAATGAAAGCTGTGCGTAATTCGTTCACGCAATTGGCGAATGTGCGTTTGATTTAAATTAACATCTAACTCGGGTTGACCAAACAATACGATTTGCAATAGTTTATCTTGTTTAGTTTCTAAGTTTGAAAGCAGCCGGATTTCCTCTAATGTCGCTAGCGGCATGCCTTGTGCCTCTTCTACAAAAATTACCACCTGCCTATCCTCAGCATGACGACTGACTAGGTGCGCTTGTAATTGCTGCATCACCGTTAAGCGATCGGCATTTTTAGGCAATTTGAGTTGCAACTCAAAAGCGATAGCATGTAATACATCTTCTGGCGCTACGCTTGGGTTCGCAAGATAAATGCTTTCTATCCTTTCAGGCAATATTGTTTGCAGCATGCGGCATAGCATGGTTTTACCACTACCAACTTCACCGACTACTTTGATAATGCCCTCACCGTTGGTAATAGCGTAGACCAAAGCATCTAGCACTGCCCCACGATTGCCGCCTGAAAAGAAAAAGTCAGTATTTGGCGTGATTTTAAATGGCGGCTCTTTTAAGCCAAAATGAGGATAATACAAAGTTGTCCCGTTATCAAAGTTGTACTATTAATATGATTTACTGATATTTACTCACTAGTGTATTTAATTGTTTGAAGTTAAATAAACCAATCAATGTGCTTAAGTTTCTTCTTGCATACTCATACGACTATAAAGCGTTGTGCGGTTCACATTAAGCAATTTAGCAGCTTGGCTTAAATTTCCATGTGTGATTTTCATAGCTGCTTCTATGTAAGCGCGCTCCCAAGTTTTTAGTACTGCGTCTAAACTTACGTTTGTTTGTCGTTGTAAATGGCGTTGCGCTTGTGCTGTCATACCAGCTTCGTCATTCAAATTTAAAGGCTCGCCAGAAGACTCTGGCTCAGACAAATCAAACTCTGCGATTAACTCTTTGTCTTTTATTGTTTTTCCCGCACATTTAGCAATCAGACGAATCACAATATTTCTTAATTCACGTACATTGCCAGGAAAATGATAATCCAACCAACTCGCTTCTGCAGAGGCGTCTAGATTAAAAGGCGCTTGGTCAATTTGATCAGCATAGAACGCAATGAAATGCGTGCGTAATAAATGCTTATCCTCACCTAAATCCCGCAGGGGCGGCACTTGCACCGTGAATACACTTAAGCGGTGATATAAGTCTGATCTAAATTTACCCGTGCGCACTTCTGCACGTAAATCGCGATTGGTTGCCGCTACAATTCGCGCACGACTTTTGCGTGTTTGTGTTTCACCAATACGTTGATACTCCCCATTCTCTAATACACGCAATAATTTAGCTTGCAGTTCTAAAGGTAGCTCGCCGATTTCATCTAAAAATAATGTCCCTTCACCTGCATCTTCAAAATAGCCTGCATGCGCAATAACAGCGCCCGTAAAAGCCCCTTTGGTATGCCCAAAAAGAATAGACTCAGCTAACAATGGTGAAATAGCCGCACAATTAACCGATATATAGGGATGCAATAAACGTTTACTTGCATAATGAAAACTACCAGCCACTAGCTCTTTACCGCTACCCGACTCGCCTTCAATTAGCACAGGGAATGGTGAATCTGCAAATTGTGTAATTTGCATACGTAATACCTGCATAGGCAAACTATCGCCTAGTAAACCGCCATGCTCTTGCTCTACTTTAACTTCGTTTAGCTCTACGTTTTGTACTTTAAGCGCGTTTAACAATAAGTCTTTAAGCTTATCGACATCGCAAGGTTTAGCAATAAAATCTACTGCGCCTAAAGTAAGTGCACGCTTCACGTTTGCTTCATCATTTTGACCTGATAGCACGTGAATTTTAATGGTGGGTGAATGTGTAAGAAGCTCACTAATCACTTTGAAACCTTCTTCTGGAGTATGTGGCGTAGGCGGTAAACCTAAATCAACCAACGCTAAAGCAGGGGGACTATCGAGTTGTCTTAATAAACTTTTTAATTGAGAGTGTGACTCCGCGACACATACTTCAAAGTATTTGCTCAATACAAAATGCAAGGTATCTGTGATTAAAGGGTCGTC
>JAYTHN010000149.1:0-1467 GCA_043732505.1 Methylotenera sp. | reverse complement strand
GGACGTATGATCCAAAGCCTTATGCAAGGCGGTAACCCAGTTAAAGCAATTTTTGGCAGTGCGCGCAATATTATCGCAGGTGTTTTACTGATTATCCCAGGTGTGATCACCGATATTATCGCTGTGGTTTTGTTATTGATTCCAGTGAACAAAGATGGACAAAATGCATCAGAGTATCAAATCCCAAAAGCCGCGAATGATGATGTAATTGAGGGTGAGTTTCGCCGCGAGGACTAGATTTAAGTTAACGAGCCCTGTAATAAGAGCGTAAGGTTTAGAGCAATATTTAGACTAATCAATATATATAATCATTTGAGAATTAAGCATGACGCATCAAATCACTCTTCAACCTAGTGGCAATACTTACACTGCCGAGGCTTATGAAACTTTGCTGGAATCAGCGATCGACGCTGGTATTAACATTCCTTACGGTTGTCGTAATGGCACCTGTGGCAGTTGTAAAGGTTCTGTAGTAAGTGGCCAAATTGATTATGGCGATTATGCGGAAAGTGCCTTAAGCGATGCAGAAAAAGCAGCAGGTAAAGCGTTATTTTGCCGTGCACGCCCGTTGTCAGACCTAATCTTAGAATGCCGTGAAATGAACACGGACTTCATACCTGCGCGCATTATTCCTGCAAGAGTAGAGCGTAAAGAACAACTTTCACACGATGTGATGGCACTATTTTTAAAGCTACCTAGTAGTCAAACTTTGCAGTTTAAAGCAGGGCAATACATAGAATTTTTACTGAAAGATGGCAAACGCCGCGCATTTTCTCTCGCCAACCCGCCGCATATTGACGGTTTATTAGAACTTCATTTACGCTTGATTCCAGGTGGTCAATTTACTGAATACGTATTTAACGAAATGCCAGATAAATCCATTATGCGTATTGAGGCGCCTTTTGGCAGCTTTTACCTGCGTGATAAATCAGATAAACCTATCATCATGGTGGCAGGCGGTACTGGGTTTGCGCCCATTAAAGGCATCATAGAGCACATGTTGCACCACAATATGAATCGCGAAATAACTTTATATTGGGGCGCACGTAGCTTGGCAGATCTTTATATGCCTGCCCTACCTGCCTCTTGGGCTGCGGCGCATCCGCATATCAAGTTCATTCCAGTGTTGTCAGATGCAGCAGTTGAAGATAATTGGTATGGTCGTACAGGTTATGTGCATCAGGCCGTGTTAGATGATTTTGCTGATGGTCTAGCCAAGTATGAGGTTTATTGTTGCGGTGCCCCTGGCATGGTAGAAGTTGCACATGCAAGCTTTTTACAAGCTGGCTTAGCCGAAAATGCATTTTTCTCGGATGCGTTTAGTTATGCTAAACCTGTAGCGAGTCCAGTACCAGCTGAAGCCTAAATTAATCTCGCTCTTTGCTGAGTAAGTCACTAGCTTTGGTATAGTAATGCCATGCATACACTCTCAAAATTACGCGCTGGTGAACTCGCTGGTATCACACG
>JAYTHN010000148.1:0-5191 GCA_043732505.1 Methylotenera sp. | reverse complement strand
TAGGTAAGTTGGTATTTAAATACTGCACACCCGTTAAAGTGGGTGGTCTTGCTGAATCTAAAGCAGAGTCGGCTAAAGCAGTATTTGTAGCAAGCAAAACAAAAATTAAAATATTTTTTAACTTCATTATTGTTATGATAATGGTTCAATAGATTCAGTTCATGAAAAAATGTATCAAAACATTACAATATTTTATTTATCTCATTATTTTTACTATGAACATCACACCAAAAAATCCAAACTCAAACACCCATGGAAGCGCTCTCACCCACTTTGATAGTAGTGGTCAAGCGCACATGGTAGATGTTGGAAAGAAAGCTGAAACGCACCGTGTTGCTATTGCCACTGGCAAAATCACTATGCTGCAAACAACCCTCAAGCTCATTCAGCAAGGCAATGCTAAAAAAGGTGATGTACTAGGTATCGCCAGAATCGCCGCCATACAAGCGAGCAAAAAAACATCCGATTTAATTCCTTTATGTCACCCTATGGGCTTAACACGCGTTGCCGTCACGTTTGATATTGACGAAGCCAACTCCAGTATTTTATGCACTGTCACCACAGAAACCTACGGCAAAACAGGCGTTGAAATGGAGGCATTGACCTCTGTGAGCGTGGGCCTATTAACCATTTACGATATGTGCAAAGCCGCTGACAGAGGCATGTTTATTAGCGATATTAAACTACTGGAAAAACATGGTGGAAAATCGGGTGATTTGACTACAAAGTAGAAATTAGGATTTCACTTTTAACTTTGAAAATACTTTTATAAAATAACTTTAGATATATGTTAAATGCTCAATCTTCTCTACGGCTCAATTTGCTGAGATTTCCACTAATTGTAGGAGTCGTTTTTGTACATGCTTACGAAACGACTGTTGGCTTTTCTGGTGGGTCAGTTTCTATTGGCTTAAATCAAAATAATGTAATCTCAGAATTTATACGAAATTTGATATCACAAGAAATTGCACGCATTGCTGTCCCAATATTTTTTTTGATGTCTGGCTATCTATTCTTTGCTGGATTTGTTTGGTCCAAAGAGAATTATTTAGACAAAGTTAAATCTAGGATAAAAACATTACTTATTCCTTTTCTTTTTTGGAACATTGCAACCTTACTTTTGATTGCATTAGGCCAGTCATTAATAGTGACTCAAAGGACTTTTTTCTGGGAAAAACCCTTTCATCATTAACTTTAGTGCATTCGACTACATACGCTACATTTTTGGCCTAGGTGTGAATCCAATCTCATATCAATTTTGGTTCATTCGAGATTTAATGTTATTGGTTTTATTGTCTCCAATTATTTTGTATTTAAATAAAAAAACACCTCTATTTTATATATTAAGTTTGTTGATTTGCTGGCTTTTAATGGCTTGGGTTCCTTACCTCCCGTCAGCGGAAGCCACGTTATTTTTTTCTTTAGGTTGCTACTTTGCAATCTATCAAAAAAGTCTCTTCGGTTTTGATGTTTACGGAAAGACTATCATTGCAAGTTACATTGTAGTGATAATTTTAGACGTAATTTTTTACGGTAAACTTCTTTATCTGCAAAGATTCTGTATTCTATTGGGTGTTGTTGCTTGTTTATTTATGACTAAATATTTAGCGAACTCACCACGAGCAAAACTCGCTTTATTAAAACTAAGTACTGCTAGTTTTTTTGTTTATGCAGCCCATGAGCCATTACTTAGCGCAGTAAGGAAATTAGCTTATAAAGTGATTCAACCTAACTCAGACTATTTAATACTGGTGCTTTATCTTGTAATTCCAGTCACTGTGATTATGACACTTGTATTTACCTATCATAAAATGGTTTTAGTTTTTCCAAAATTCACACGCTTAATTACAGGTGGCCGGTAAACAATATGAAAAATATTTATAGTCGAAATAACCTAAATGTCATAGATTTTATTTTTTTATTTGATATTTGATTACTTATTAACAAGCATAAAGACCGGGATCAATTTTCGGCGTCTCACTACTCATCAATGCAGCCACCAACTCTGCACTACTAGGTGCCATCGTCAAGCCATACCTAAAGTGACCTGTATTTAAATACAAGTTTTCAATATTTGGATGCGCACCTATTGTTGGTAAGTTTTCAGGCGTACCAGGTCGTAAACCACTCCAATGTTTGAGTATAGTGGCATTTTTTAACACTGGGTAAATGGCTTCTGCTTTTTTGACTAGCTCTTGCTTAACTTGCTCAGTGGTACTTGTATCAAAGCCCACATCTTCTAATGTACTACCTGCTAACAACAAACCATCTTGCCTTGGTACTAGGTAAAAGTCGTTGGCATACACAATATGCTCCAGCTTTTGCGCGGGTTGTTGATAGAGCAAAATCTGCCCACGCATGGGTTTAATGTGACGCGTTAATGCTGCGGTTTTTAGCAGTTCAAAACTCCATGCGCCCGAAGTCACTACGAATTGATCTGCCTCTAGCTTTACACCATCGATAGTTTCCCAAACTCTCAACTTATATGTAGCTTCTAACGGTTTTAATTGTGTATTCTCAAGTAGCTTAACGCCTTTTTGCACAAGTGCAATGCGCAATGCTTTAAGTAAACTGGGTGGGCGTACTTGGGCGATACTAGGCAACCATAAGCTAGCCTTATCGCTAGAGGCTACAAGGCCAGCGCCTTTGTAAAAACTAGCGGGTGCTAGCTGAAATTGCAACTTATGCTCAGCACACCAGCTTTGCGCAGCTTGCTTATCAAACTCAGGCATCAGCAATAAGCCACTTTGTATACATTCAGAATCTATGCCCGTTTCTAAGCGTAAACGTGCGCATAAAGCTGGGTAAAGGTTAGCGCCTGCCATGGTTAGTTTGCTAACGGCATCTTGATATAACCAAGGTAACAGTGGAAATAAAATGCCTGCCCCTGCCCATGATGACTCACCTGAAGTTTGAGTAGCGACTACATTACGTTCTACTAATGTGACACCACAACCACGCTCAACCAATGCTAACGCAGTTAGACAGCCGACAATGCCGCCGCCGACAATGATTACTTTTTTAGTCATAATTTTTACTGCTGAATTTAATAGTCGAGCCTGTTAGACTTTTTTAATTGATAATTTACTTAATCGCTACGCGACCAATAAGCAAAGCATTTTGTGCATTCGTTAAACCTGTAGGGTGGCCTAATAGAACAATCACATCACCTTCGGACAAAGTACTTTCAACCGTGGGTTCGCTCCCCACTAAATTCGGCCGACGAATCACCTTAACTTCTACGTTAAAATTATTCAAGCTCATATCTACTAAACGTCTGCCGACCGCAAATGCGCCTGCTGAAATAATCACAGAATGTAATCGTACTTGCTGTTTCTCTAAATCTTGATTTTCAGCATCTGAGATACCGTGAAAAAAGCCTTTAAAGAGTTTATAACGCTCTTCTCTGAACAAACGTATGCGCTTAACCACACGGTTTAGCGGCACACCCAAAAGCATTAAGGCATGAGAAGCCAACATTAAACTTCCTTCAAGCACCTCTGGTACCACCTCAGCTGCGCCCGCCTCGCGTAAGGCTTCCATATTGCTATCATCAACAGTACGCACAATCACTGGCAACTCTGGGTAATTCTCTTGCACCACATGTAGAATCTTCATAGCTGCTGGCGTGTCAGAATAACTAATTACCAACGCTTTAGCACGCGCGCCCCCTGCAGCCTCTAGCACCGCACGCCTACCAGCATCACCAAACATCACGTTCTCGCCCGCTGCCGCTGCCTCTAACACCCTTGCTGGGTCAATGTCTAAAGCAATAAACTGGATATTCTCTTCTTTTAAAAAGCGGCCTAGATACTGCCCGCTACGGCCATAACCGCAAATAATCACGTGGCCACTTAGATTTTTACCAATATCATCAATATCTTGGACGGCTTGGCCACTATTACGGCTGTAACTACGCACCATTTTTCTAGCAATTCGACCATTATATTGAATTAAAAATGGAGCAACGACCATTGATAAGATGGCCGCGGCTAGCACTAACTGCAGTGCCGCGCCATCAATCAATTTTTGCTCCAATCCCAACGCTAAAATTACGAAACTAAATTCACCTGCTTGGGCTAATATCACACCAGTACGAATAGCAACACCAGACTCATATTTAACTAATCTAACCACTAAAGTAATGACTGCAGCCTTGAGTAAAATAAATGCAACGAGGATTAATAGTACCAAGCCGATATTGTGAAAAATCTCTCGCCAATCAAGTAGCATACCTACGCTGATAAAAAATAGTCCAAGTAAAATATCTCGAAATGGTGAAATATCTGATTCCACTTGATAGCGGTAGCGCGTTTCTGAAATTAGCATACCCGCGATAAATGCACCTAGGGCATAGGATAAACCAGCCATTTTGGTAGCAAATGCAAGTAATAAGGTGACCATGAGCACGTTCATTACAAACAGTTCACGCGAGCGCTGGCTTGCTACTAAGCTAAACCAAGGGTTAATGAGCCACTTTCCAACAGTGAATAAAAACAATAACATCGCTGCAGCTTTGAGCATAGCTATACCAAGCACATCTATTAAATTGGCATTAGCAATGCCTAATGCAGGAATCAGTACCAAAATCGGCACTACTGCAATATCTTGGAACAGTAAAACACCTATACTTAAACGCCCATGCCGCGAATTTAAATCAACCCGTTCAGCCAACATTTTTGAAACAATCGCAGTCGATGACATGGCTAACGCTGACCCAATGACAAACGCTGCTGGCCAATTTAAACCAGAAAATTTAGTGATTGCCATAATAATAGCTAGCGTAATGGCGACTTGCGCGCCACCCAATCCTAGTACTTTGTTGCGCATTGCATATAACTGCGGCAAGCTAAATTCTAAGCCAATACTAAACATTAAAAATACAATACCGAATTCTGCAAACTCGCGATTCGCATCGCTATCTGGCAATAAACCAAAAGTGTGTGGTCCTAATGCTAAACCCACTAAAAAATACGCCAACATTGCGGGTAAACGCAAAGTACGAAATAGCGCAACGCCAAGCACTGAACTGGTAAGCAGAATTAAAATTAAGGGTAATGTGTCAAACATGCGCTACCTATGGGATTGAGGATTTTTTATTATTAAACTAACTCTTCGTCTATTTTATTTTTTGGTTGATTTTCGCTATTTACTGCGTTATGTGAAAACTAGCGACAGCAAAATTTGTGCC
>JAYTHN010000147.1:0-1471 GCA_043732505.1 Methylotenera sp. | reverse complement strand
CATAAAAAAAATCACTAATCAAGAGGTTGGTTTTTTTGACACAAAGGAATTATTATCGCTATATCAAAGATTATTAGTGGATTTCACCCGCATAAGTTGACGTTTATTGAGTTCCACTTTGTAACTTTTCAAACGCCATCAGACTCAGTTGATTAAGATGAATGTGCCAACGTTTACTATTTTAAAACACATCAATGTATTCAAATATCTCTGATTTAGCTGCCTCTCTCGTTGCATAAATTTTATGTTTCACGCACTAATCCTATAAATTGCTGAAGGATGATTGGGAAACGGCTGTTAACACGCATTTAAAACTGACCAGATAAGCACACTTATAAGCGTTGAATTTTAATCAGGTAAATCTGTAATGATCAAGTAAATCATGAGACCTCGATCGGCACATTTACGCCATTATGGCCTTGATGATTTCCGTTTTTCTGAATTCTGTATTTTTCATTTCAAATTCATTGAGTGACAGATAACCCAAAGTCGAGTGTAATCGACAGTAATTATAAAAACGCACAATGTAATGACTAATGACTTTTTTGCTTCTTGAAGATTCGCGTAACGCGTTTGCCATACACACTCCATCTTTAAATTCAAAAAGTTGCGCTCCATTACCGCGTTGTCATGGCGGTTGTCGAGACCACTCATACCAACAGTCACTTGATACGCCCCAGCAATGCTAAGTTCTCATTACTAACATACTGACTTCCGCCGATCTATGTGTAAAATAAGATCGGTTTTAGGCTGCCTACTAATCAATTCCATTTTTAACACCTGACAAACTAAGCTGGCGCGCATATTTGAAGCCATTGCAGAGTCAACAATCTTACGAGAATGCAAATCCAGTACTGCCGCCAAATATTACCAGCCACTTTGTGTGCGAATGTAAGTGATGTCAGCAGCCAATACACGATTAGGCGCTTTAATATTAAAATCTTGTTGCAATAAATTGGGTGCAATGCGTCCATCATGCCGGCTATTAGTGGTGCGTACAAATTAGCGTTTTCATACAGGTTTAGCATAGCCACTTTCATCATCCGGCGCACACGGTATCGGCCAATGGCAAAGCCTTATTTATGCATGACGTGCACCAAAAGCCGACTACCTTAGGTTTGCCCACTTTCTGCAAATGCAGCCTTGAGTGCTGGTTGTAGAGAATCCACTTTTGGCCGCAAGGCCAACTGCTTTCTAATCGCATAATAACTTTAAGCCAATGAGCTGACAGCAGTGCCTTATTGCGGTTGTCTTGAAGTTCACCAAGCTAGCACTCACCTTTTGTTGCCAAACGTTGATCAATGTAACTTTTATTTTTGGTGTCTGGAAAAAAAGCTGAGGCCTTTTTTTAGCAACGCACCGTCTTCCCGTAATGGTCAGTTCTGAATCTCAAGCACTCGAATGCGTTGTTGCTCTGCCGTTAATGGATTACCAATGTTTTATTTACCATTGTAGTCTGCTTGATATTACT
>JAYTHN010000146.1:0-1472 GCA_043732505.1 Methylotenera sp. | reverse complement strand
CAAGACGTACGAAAGATGAGGTGTTGTAAACCTACCGCGCGAATAGCATCTTCACCGGCCAGTTTACTTTTACCATAAACACCTAATGGTGCAGTGTCATCACTTTCTATGTAAGCTTCTTTTTTCGTACCGCTGTAGACATAATCGGTAGAGAAATGGATGAGTTTTGCATTGATTTTGGCAGCCTCTTCAGCCAGCACTTGTGGTCCGATTCCATTAATTACATAAGCTAACTCGGGCTCTGACTCAGCTTTATCTACTGCTGTGTATGCCGCTGGATTAATAATTAAATCTGGTCTTACCATTTGAACAACGCGACGAATTTGATCAACATCAGATAAATCCAGCTGATTCCGATCTAGACTAACTATTGAAGTACCAGATGATGTATCTGTAAATAATGCATTGCTGGAGAAAGCGGCACTCAAAGCATGACCTACTTGACCATTGATACCTGTTAGTAATATTTTTTTATACATTTAATTTAACGCTAATATTTTGAGAACTGATTTTGAATCAAATATACTTTGAAAGTCTAGAAAAAACTTACTTAAAAAATTATAAGCTCGCTTCAAATACTTCTGCTTGTAATAAATCTGAGCCAAATTTATCTTTTGCAGATAAATTGGGTACACCTAAGCTTAATATGCCAGCTAATGGCCAGTCAATGCCAATTTCAGGATCATCCCACCTGATACAACGCTCATGCTGTGGCGCATAATAATCAGTCGTTTTATATAGAAATTCAGTATTATTTTTAAGCACTAAAAACCCATGGGCGAATCCTGGTGGCACCCATAACTGCCGCTTATTTTCTGCAGATAACAATACACCCACCCAATTACCAAAAGTATTAGATTGACGACGCAAATCTACAACAACATCAAACACTTCACCTGCACTCACCCTTACTAACTTACCTTGCGCCTGCTCTATTTGATAATGCAGACCTCGCAATACATTCGCAGCAGACTTAGAATGATTATCTTGCACAAAGTTGGCTTTGACTCCAGTAAGTTGCTCAAAAGTTTGTTGATTAAAGCTTTCGTAAAAAAAGCCTCTATCATCACCAAATACTTTGGGCTCTAAAATTAACACCTCTGGAATTGTTGTCTGTATAACTTGCATTAAAATATTTGCTCGCTCAATATTAATTTGAGGTACTTTCCATAATTATTTTTAATATATTTATCCGCTAATACATCTAGCGCCTTGGCATCAATATATTGCATACGGTAAGCAATTTCTTCTGGGCAAGCAATTTTTAAACCTTGACGTTTTTCTATGGTTTCAATAAATGAAGAAGCCTCTAATAATGATTCATGGGTGCCAGTATCCAGCCATGCAATACCACGACCCATTACTTCTACTTGTAAATCACCACGCTCTAAATAAGCACGATTAACATCTGTAATTTCAAACTCACCGCGTGGTGAAGGTTTAAGATCTTTAGCAATATTAATCACATGGTT
>JAYTHN010000145.1:0-5226 GCA_043732505.1 Methylotenera sp. | reverse complement strand
TCAAATTGTTTCGAAGTACCTGCTTTAGCACCAGCTAATGCATCATCAAATGAAGCGACACGACCCGCCTCACCTAACACCAGATCAATTCCAGTATCGCCTGTTGACTCGACTTCTTTACCATCAATTGAAGCTGTAAGCGTCACATTGATGCGGTCGCCTTTTTTAGCTGCACGTTTTACTGGTTCAAAGCTTACACGTTGTTTTACTAAAACATCTAGCGTATTTATAACATCAGCTTCACCTACTTCTAGCGTTGGTCGTTCTATTTTTAATTTTGAAAAATCACCAAAGACTACTTCTGGAAACACTTCAAATGTTGCGGTGTATTCCAAAGTGTCGGAAGCAGAATTGAATGGTTTGTGATCTATATTAGGATAGCCAGCAACACGTAATTTGTTTTCTTCAACGGCATTACCAAAGCTTTGTTCAACCGCACCTGAATACACTTCATCGCGTACTTTATTACCATATTGCTGATTTACTAAGCCAATAGGTGCTTTACCAGGTCTAAATCCAGCAAATTTTGCAGTACGAGACATTTGCACTAAACGCTGTTGGATTTGCGCCTCAAGTGGTTGGAGTGGTACCGTAATCGTCATACGGCGTTCTAATTTGCTAATCGTTTCAACATTCAATGCCATGCTGTTTTATTCCTAGGGTCTAAAAGCAGATTGTAAGCACATATTAATAAATATATGCTTTCAGCCATACTTCGATAATAAGTTGGTACGAAAAAACACGTAAAAATTTGTATTTTATGGAAACAACGGCAGGGATTAACTTCAAACTCGCGCCATCTCTAACTAATCAAATAATACTAGATTTTTGAGCGCAATACTTCGATTAATATAAGCCAGAAACTATATCATATTAGGCTTTTGTTAACAAATGACACTCAAATATTTTTATGTAATATTTTTATTTCTAATAACTGTGAGATAAAAAATTCACCAAAGGTTCAGCCTTATTGAGTTAAATAAGCGTTAAGTTTGATGTTTGGTTTAATGGGTGGGTTGTATAAAGATAGGGACGTTTGCTACTGGTAATGCATTGCGACTACTAATCACATCGGCAAGCTTTGCTGCCAACATAATGGTCGGCGAGTTTAAATTACCTGTAATGATTTCAGGCATGATAGACGTATCAATCACGCGTAAACCTTCTAAGCCGCGCGCGCGTAAGCATCTAGAAAGGCCATGTGACCATAGCCCATCGCGCATGAGCCACAAGGATGATAAGCAGTTTCTGCATGTTCACGCACAAATGCATCTAACTCCGCATCTGTTTGTATAGCAATTCCAGGAGAGATTTCACGGCCTATATACGGCGCAAGTGCTGCTTGCTTCATGATGTTGCGTGTAATACGAATTCCCGCATGAAACTCTCGCCAATCCTGCTCTGTAGGCATGTAATTAAACAAAATACTCGGATGTTCGCTTGGGTCTTTGGAGCGCAACTGAACGAGACCCCTGCTCGGCGAACGCATAGAAACCATATGCGCTTGAAAACTATGTACTTTTATTGGATTACTACCATTGTAGTTGATTGCGATCGGCAGGAAATGATATTGAATATTGGGCCAAGTGAAACTTTTGTCACTGCGGATAAAACCTCCTGCTTCAAACTGATTGCTTGCACCAATACCGGTGCCAAGAAATAACCATTCTGCGCCTACAAGTAGCTGATTATAGAGTTTTAATGCAGGCGCTATTGAAACAGGCTGCTTGCATTCATATTGCTGATAAATCTCAAGATGATCATGCAGATTTGCACCCACTCCAGGTAAATCCAGCACGATTGGAATATCGAATTGCTTTAACAAACTCGCTGACCCCACGCCAGAGCGCTGCAAAATTGGCGGTGAGGCTATTGCACCAGCGCATAACAAGACTTCTTTTCTTGACTGTGCTTGCTTAGTTTGATTGCCTTTAATGAATGCAACGCCTGTCGCACGCCTGCCAGAAAAAAGGATACGGTCAGTCAGTGCATGCGTGACAATCTTCAAGTTAGGCCGACCACGCGGGATATCTAAATAGCCACGCGCGGAACTGGCTCGACGACCACGCGGCGTAGTCGTTCTATCCATAGGCCCAAAACCTTCCTGCTGGTAGCCGTTAATGTCTTCAGTGCGGGGGTAAGCCGCTTGCAAGCCAGAGTCTATTATCGCGTGATAAAGCACATTATTGCCATTTTTTGGTGTAGTCACGCTGACTGGCCCGCTACCACCGTGGTAATCATTTGCACCGATATCACGGGTTTCTGCACGTTTAAAACAGGGTAAGCAATGTTGATAAGACCATGTGCTTAAACCTTCTCGCTCAGCCCAACCATCGTAATCTAGCGCATTGCTACGGATATAGCACATGCCATTGATGAGTGATGAGCCACCCAAGCCTTTACCGCGCCCACACTCCATGCGGCGATTATTCATATGCGGTTCTGGGTACGTTTGATAAGCCCAGTTGTAGCGCCTGCCTTGCAAAGGAAATGCTAACGCTGCAGTCATTTGTGTACGAAAATCTAGGCGATAATCAGGCCAACCTGCTTCTAACAATAATACGGTCACATCAGCGCCTTCCGTCAAACGCGCAGCGAGCACATTGCCAGCAGAGCCTGCGCCAATGATGATGTAATCGAATGTTTGTTCTTTACTCATAGGTTATTTGCTTATACTTTAAAGGCTTAATAATTAGTCACTTAAAATACAGAAGTGTAACTACCTAATTCCAATTGTACAGATTTAACCCGAGTGTAATTCTGCAAGGTCATCAAACCATTCTCGCGCCCTATTTCAGATTGTTTATAACCGCCCACAGGCATTTCAGCAGGCGATTCACCCCAAGTATTAATCCAGCAAATACCTGCTTGTAACTGATGAATCACTCGGTGTGCCCGGTTTAAGTTTTCAGTTAACACGCCTGCAGCTAAACCGTAGTTCGTATCGTTAGCGCGACGTATCACCTTTTCCTCATCGTCGTAGGTCAAAATACTCATCACTGGGCCGAAAATCTCATCGCGCACAATAGTCATTTCATCGGTGCAATCGGTAAATACTGTAGGTTGTATATAAGCGCCACTCGCAAGTGTGCCTTCTGTTAATCGATTGCCACCTGTTAATAGCCGCGCGCCCTCTTTGATGCCTGACTCAATATAACGCAACACGTTATCCATATGCGCAATGCTTACTAGAGGACCGAAATTAGTATTTTCATCAAATTGATCACCCACACGAATGCGTTGTAAATTCTCTAATATTTTTTGCTCAAATACTTGTTTGTTAGACCTATGCACAAACACGGGTGTGCCATTGGTACAGACCTGGCCAGTACTATAAAATTTGCCATCATCGCTACGTCTGCGGCTCTATCCATATTGGCATCGGGGAAAATAATTAAGGGTGATTTTCCGCCCAACTCTATCGTTACCTCTTTAAGGGTAGAGTTAGAAGCACTTGCCATGACTTTTTTACCTGTCACCGTACCACCCGTGAAAGATATTTTTTCTATTCCAGCATGTTCAATCAACCAAACACCCACTTCATGCCCGCTACCATTAAGTACATTGAACACACCATCTGGCAGCCCTGCTTCAGAGTAAATTTCAGCAAGCTTTAGCGCAGTCAAAGGCTTTACTTCACTCGGTTTAAATATCATGGCATTGCCCGCAGCCAACGCAGGCGCAGATTTCTATAGGGCGATTTGAATAGGATAATTCCACTTACCGATACCTGCAACAACCCCTAATGGCTCTCGTCGCGTGTAGACAAAAGAACTCTCTCGTAGCGGAATTTGCAGCCCTTCAAGCGCTGGTACTAATCCTGCGTAATACTCCAGCACATCTGCACCAGTTATAATGTCGACATAGCGCGTTTCAGAAAGCGGCTTGCCAGTATCCAAACTTTCCAGTTCAGCGAGTGAATCATTTTTCTCGCGCAAAATTTCTACGGCTTTACGCAAGATGCGTGACCGTTGCATGGCTGTCATCGCCGCCCAAATTTTTTGGGCCCTGCTTAGCGCTAGCCACCGCTAAATCTGCATCAGCTTGAGAAGCTGACTGCACATTAGCCAACACTTCTCCATTATCGGGGTTGATCGTTTCAAACATATTTCCGCTAGTAGCCTCAACGAATTGGCCACCAATATAGAGTTGCTGCAGATCAAAACGTGGCAATTGCTTACTCCAGATTTTTATTTTTTATCATTACGGTAATATTAGAAGTTTACCGATATTGATACTAATTGAATTACGACTTATATTTAACCAAAACCGACTATGTATAATAAAGTCTAAAACTTTTTAATAGCCAAAAAAACAAAAAAGGACACCTAAGCGTCCTTTTCTATTTAACTAATCTTAAAAATCTAAAGCTTCAATAAAATTAATTACCAAGTACGTTTAACAAAGAACCATAATTTACCTTCGTTAGCTTTTCTTGTTTCACCATTAGGGCCATTTACATAGGTATAGTAAAGTTCGTTTTTAACAGCAAATGTATTAGTTAAGTAAGCACCAGCGTTAAAACCATCAATAGGCTTACCAGCTGATGGAATTGAGAAGTTTCTATTTAAACCAATGGCCCAGTCACCTTCATCACCTTGCAAGTTTTTAGTCGTTTGATAACCAACTTTAGCCATAAAATTTAAATCACCGAGTGGTAAAGTATAGTTCACCTTTAATTCATGGTAATCAGAGTATTTAGTATTTCGATTACCTGTCACTGTCAGCGTAGCATTATCAGCTTCATCTTGACCGTAATAGTCAGTTAAAGCGTTGTAATAAGTGTAAGTAAACCATTTGTAAGAAAGTGCCGCTGATACTTCAAATGTATCTTGCTTGTGATTGCTCAGAGAGTTTCTGCCTTCTAGGTACTTGTAGTAATTACCAAGTAAATTAATACCAAAACCATTTTCAAAAGTATGTGCATAACCACCGTAAAAGTCAGTTTCTAAATGATTACCTTTTCTACCTGCGCCATCATCACCATAACCATATGGGTCAAGGTTAGAAAACCATGTACCCAAGTAAAAACCACTGCTGTGTGCCCAGTCAAGACCACCTTGTAAAGCTGGACCATCACTGTAATCAACACCACGGAACATATAGCTACTGTAAAGACCAAGATTGTAAGTAAGTGTATAAGGCGGTGCTGGTTCAACTGGAGCGGCGGCAACTGCTGGCGTGGCTGGCGCGGCATCTTCAGCTGAAGCATAAGCACAACTTAAT
>JAYTHN010000144.1:0-5232 GCA_043732505.1 Methylotenera sp. | reverse complement strand
GATTATGCTGAAATATTGACTCGATGTCAAATGCATAAATCGGGATTTGTTAAGAATTTGGTGCCGGATGTCGGAATCGAACTGACGACCTTCGCATTACAAGTGCGCTGCTCTACCAACTGAGCTAATCCGGCGTTTATTTGAGTTGGGTATTATACTGATATTTTCGTAAAAGTTAAGCTACTTTACGATAGTTAATGTAGGTTTTTTGCTATTTATTGGTTTTATTTCACCAGAAGGTTGTGTTGACGGGCTTTCGAGAGAAGAAACGTTAATATCTTTTAACCTTTTTGATGTTTCTGTAGCGAGTTGAGATGCCTCCATTTCAAAAAACATCCCCTGCCCATTTTCACGCGCAAAGATGCCTTTTACTGCATTCATTGGTACATACAAGTTTTGTGAAACGCCACCAAAACGTGCTGAGAACGTGATTTTCTCATTATCAATATGCAAATCTTTAGTCGCGGTGTAATTCAGATTCAGCACGATTTCACCATCTTTTACATAGCCCACAGGTACACGGGTTTGCTCATCCACCACCACCAGCAAGTGCGGCGTTAAGCCGTTATCCACGCACCATTCATGAATGGCGCGTAGCATATAGGGTTTAGTTGAAGTGTATTCAGACATCAGCTTATAGATTACTTACGCATCGCTTTTTCAGAAGGCGTCATCGCTTCTGCATATAACGGCCTTGAGAATAAACGTTCTGCATATTTCAAGATGGGTGCTGCCTGATTTTGCAACTCTATACCATAGTGACCTAAACGCCACAACAATGGTGTTACAGCAACGTCCAGCATTGAGTAATCATCGCCCAGTAAATAATTTTGTTTTGAGAAAATAGGCACTAATTGCGTTAAATTATCACGAATCGTAATACGCGCTTTATCCGCTTTTGCATCATCACCTGATTCAATATCTTTAATGTGATCGAACAACTCTTTTTCAAAGTTATACAAAAATAATCTAGCCCGTGCACGCATTACTGGATCTGGCGGCATCAACTGCGGGTGTGGAAAACGCTCATCAATATATTCGTTGATAATATTTGCTTCTGATAATACCAAATCACGCTCAACCAACACTGGCACTTGGTTGTATGGGTTAATCACGGCTAAATCTTCTGGTTTATTCGCAAGATCAACATCAATGACTTGAAAATCCATACCTTTCTCAAATAAGACAATTCGGCAACGGTGGCTGTAGGGATCTGTTGTCCCTGAGTATAAAGTCATCATTTTTTAGTGTATATCCTTCCAATAAGCTTTTTTGAGTTTGTAAGTAAGTACTAACAACACCCCCAAAAACAGTAGTACAAACCAGCCCATATGATTGCGCTGTTGTTTTGCTGGCTCAGACATAAAAGCCAGATAATTCGTTAAATCTCCCACCAAAGTGTCGTATTCCGCAACTGTTAACTTTCCTGGTTTAGCTAGCGTCAGCTCATGTCTTTCATTATTAAACGCTTGTTCACCTTGTAACTCATACAACACATGAGGCATAGCCACTTTATCATAGACAGTATTGTTCCAGCCCGTTGGGCGCGTATTATCACGATAAAAACCACGCATATAGCTATAAATCCAATCTGCACCTCTAGCTCTTACCTCTACAGATAAATCAGGTGGAGCAACACCAAACCATGTTTTAGCCTCTTTTTTATTGATAGAGACTTTCATTGGGTCGCCAACTTTGTCGCCAGTGAAAATTAAATTTTCTTTAATCTGCTGCTCAGTTAAACCAATTTCTAGCAACCGGTTATAACGCATGTAGTTTGCGCTATGACAATTTAAACAATAATTAGTAAAAGTGCGCGCACCGCGCTGTAACGATTCATGATTGGATGCATCAATCGGCGCTTTATCTAAATGTATCTCTTCACTTGCAGTGGCTAATTGTGCCAAGGCCAATGACGGCATAAGCGCTAATACTAATAAAGCTTTTTTAAACGTGTAATTAATTTTCATTATGCTACCCCTGTCAATCTTTCTGGCACAGGCGAAGTTTTATCTTTTTTGGTGTACCAAGGCATTAGTATAAAGAATGCAAAGTAAATAACCGTGAACACACGGGCTACAACAGTGGCACGGTCTGCATTACCCATCATACCGCCAAATTGACCCCATATATTTGAAGGTTCCGTACCCAAATAGCCTAGCACCACAAAACTCACCACAAACGCTGCCAGCCATTTTTTATAAAGCGTGCCACGATAACGAATAGACTTAACAGCTCCTTTATCTAACCAAGGCAACAGCGCAAACACCATCACTGACAAACCCATTGCTGCAACACCTGGGAACTGTGAGTTCATCACAGGTGGGACTGCACGTAAAATTGAATAATAAGGAGTGAAATACCAGACTGGGGCAATATGTGCCGGTGTTTTAAGGGCATCTGCAGGCACAAAATTGTTTGCTTCTAGGAAATAACCACCCATTTCTGGTGCGAAGAAAATAATAGACGAAAACACCATCAAGAATACAGTAACTCCCACTAAATCTTTAACCGTATAGTAAGGATGAAATGCAATTCCATCGAGTGGAATACCAGTGTTCTTATCTTTTAATTTCTTGATTTCAATACCGTCAGGATTGTTTGAACCTACTTCATGCAATGCAATTAAGTGCGACACCACCAAGCCGAGCAAAACCATAGGCAAGGCAATCACATGGAAGGCGAAAAAACGATTCAAAGTAGCATCAGAGACTAAATAATCGCCACGCAACCACTCAGAGACATCTGGACCAATAAACGGAATGGCTGAAAAAAGATTGACAATTACTTGTGCGCCCCAATATGACATTTGACCCCATGGTAATAGGTAACCAAAAAAAGCCTCACCCATTAAACATAAGAAAATCGCCACACCAAATAACCAAATAAGTTCGCGCGGATTACGGTATGAGCCATAAATAATACCGCGAAACATATGCATATACACAACGACGAAAAACATAGAAGCGCCAGTAGAATGCATATAACGTATGAGCCAACCCCAAGGCACATCACGCATAATATATTCTACAGAACCAAATGCTAATTCAGCATCAGGTTTATAATGCATAGTCAAGAAGATGCCTGTAACAATTTGAAGCACCAACACCAAAAGGGCAAGCGACCCGAAAAAGTACCAAAAATTGAAATTTTTTGGCGCGTAATATTCAGTTAGATGGGTTTTAATATTGCTAGTCAGCGGAAAACGCTCATCAACCCAGCTTAAAGTGTTATCAAGCGTATTACCTAATACAGATTTTTTTTCATTAGTCATGATTAAGCCTTCTCTTCAGTATCGACACCAAGAAGCAAGGTGTTATCTGTCAAATATTTATAAGGTGGCACCACTAAATTGATGGGTGCTGGAGAGCCCTTAAATACACGTCCCGACAAATCAAACCTTGATCCATGACACGGACAGAAAAAACCGCCTACCCACTTGTCTCCCATATCACCACCTACCTGTAACTTAGCCGTTGGTGAACAGCCCAAATGCGTACATATACCAACGATTACAGCTAAATTAGGCTTAATTGCGCGATCTGAATTTTTGCAATAGTTTGGCTGTTGTGACACTACATTACACATAGGATCAGAAAGCTGATCATTATGTTTAGATAACTCCGCAGTCATCTCATCAGTGCGGTTGATAATCCAAACTGGCTTGCCACGCCATTCTGCGGTCATCATTGAGCCTGGCTCAATTTTGCTAATATCCACTTCTACAGGCGCTCCTGCTGCTTTAGCACGCTCACTTGGCGTCATGCTTTTTACAAATGGCACAGCTACTGATGTTACGCCCAGCGCGCCTACGGCTGAAGTTGCGATTAAAAATTTACGTTTTTCTGCGTCTATTTGAGAAGGTGTTTCTTGTTGTGAACTAGATTGATGCTTGCCATGCTGATTGTCTGACATGTTTTCCTCGTGAGTTTAAAATGAAATTCGCCCTTTTGAGGCCAATCACACTATTTACTTAACAAAAATTACTTACCATTTAAATTACTAAAAATATTTTATTTTATAGTGACTTTTTATTTGTATTATTTAATAGTCTAAAATTATAAATTTACTGCAAATTCGGTATTAGTTCAGCATTCAAATAAACGCTTTTGGGGTGTACCAACAATACTAGCTCACCTAAAAGGCAAGATTGTACAATTTTTTAGTAACCAATTAAAGCTTTATTTTATAAGTCACTGAAATAAAACAATTAAACTAGATTATTGATATCAATGAACTGATGCTTAATATTAAATTTATCAGCTAAATGTTCGCCCAAAGCTTGCACCCCATAACGTTCTGTTACGTGATGTCCAGCAGAAATATAAGGTGCTCTGTGTCAGACTGATTGATGCGTGGTTTGTTCAGAGATTTCACCACTAATATATACATCCACACCTAATTCAATTACCGCATCGATATAGCCTTGCACAGCCCCTGTACCAAGCTATTTTTCGCACCATTTTTTGCAAATCACCAATAACCAGTGGCGTCCGTTGTAATTTAGCTTCCATCTTCTTTACAAATTCATACAGTTTTACGGGCTTATCCAAATTTCCATTAGCAATAATATTTGAATCGCCTGAATAGCCAGTTAACCCGATGCCAAGCACTTTGCCTAGTTGTGCGTTATTACCCAGCGTGGGATGCGCATCTAATGGCAAGTGATAAGCCACTAAATTTAAATCATTATTTAGTAAAAATTCGATGCGATTACGATTTATACCGACAATTCTAGGGTCTTCATTCTTCCAAAAATACCGTGATGTACCAGAATCAAATCAGCATTTGCTTGTTATGCTGCTTCTAATAATGCCATACGGACAGTAACGCCTGTCACAATTTTATTAATTTCAACTTTACCTGCTACTTGTAGGCAATTTGGGCAGTAATCTTTGAAACGTTCTATTTGCAGTAGTTGTTGGGTATAATGTGTTAAATCATTGATTTTTACCATTTGACTACAACCTTTTGCGACATTTTAATGATGGTCCATATTGATTTTTAATGCATTTACACCATACTAATTTATATTAAAATTTAAGTATTTAACATTATGAACAATGATCTATATAAAAAGTTTTGGCTTTTATTCGCGCAAGCTGTAACAGTATGCTTAGCAGCACTATTTTTGTTACGGATGTTTTTTCCAAGTTGGCTCAATAGTGTGTTTGATCACACCAATAATACGGTTGTAGTCAAGCAAATGGAACCTAACACAAAAACAGGGGC
>JAYTHN010000143.1:0-1482 GCA_043732505.1 Methylotenera sp. | reverse complement strand
ATAAAACTGCTACTCCGTTTTGACCATGATAGAAATGGTCAAATTAATATGGACGAATGGGAAAAGGCGCGAGCAGAAGCGCGGCATAAGGTAGAAGTTAATCATCAAATGCGCGCGCATAATTAAATGTACACTTTAGCTAAACCAGTTAAAGGTCAGTTGTTTATAATATCAGCACTTTCGCCACAAGCCTTGCGTAGCCGTTATGAATACTGGAGCTGGGTGCATCTAGGCACATTAGTTTTGTTATTAATGGCGTATGTTAAATTGGCTTAAAATAGCATTGCGTAAGTCAGTAGCATATTAAATTTTCAGCATTCATACGTCAAACCTGCTGTGGTAAAATCAGGACTATATGAATACTGCAAACAACCCACCAAAAAAGCCAGCGCAAGAGCTAGCAAAATCCTTTGACCCTTCAACCATAGAAAGCAAATGGTATGAGTTTTGGGAGAGCAAAGGCTATTTTGCGGCTGGTTTTAGCCAACCCACAGAATCAAATCCTGAAGTTAAAGACAACTTCTGTATTTTATTACCTCCACCTAACGTTACAGGCACTTTGCATATGGGGCATGGTTTTAACCAAACCCTTATGGATACATTGACACGCTATCACCGTATGCGTGGTGATAACACGTTATGGCAACCAGGTACAGACCATGCCGGTATTGCCACACAGATTGTGGTTGAGCGCCAGCTGGATGCACAAGGCGTATCGCGCCAGAGCCTAGTTGAAGAGTTTGGGGCTGACGCGGGCCGCAAAAAATTCCTAGAAAAAGTGTGGGAATGGAAAGAATACTCAGGCGGCACCATTACCAAGCAAATGCGAAGATTAGGCACATCGCCTGACTGGTCACGTGAGCGTTTTACGATGGATGAAGGTTTGAACAAAACCGTGACCGAGACCTTTGTTTGCCTTTACAACGAAGGTCTGATTTATCGCGGCAAACGCTTGGTGAACTGGGATGTGAAATTAGGCACAGCCGTTTCAGATTTAGAAGTGGTGCAGGAAGAAGAAGATGGTTTTATGTGGTACATCAATTATCCGCTCGCGGATGGTTCAGGCCATTTAACGGTAGCTACAACACGTCCAGAAACAATGTTAGGTGACGTGGCAGTGATGGTGCATCCTGAAGATGAGCGTTACGTACACTTAATTGGCCAAAACGTTAAGTTGCCATTATGCGACCGCGAAATTCCGATTATTGAAGATGATTATGTAGATAAAGAATTTGGTACGGGCGTTGTTAAAGTAACGCCAGCTCATGATTTTAATGACTATGCGGTAGCACAGCGACACAAATTGCCGATGATTTCAGTAATCTCTCTAGATGGGCGAATTATCAGCTCAACAAACGTTCTACAAATGGTAGCCAGAGATTACAGAGCGCCAACTGAATCTGGCGCAGTTATTGTTATTCAGGATGCAATTTTGGGGGGCTATCCAGAAGAAGTAGTGCCTGAAAAGTACCGAGGGCTTGA
>JAYTHN010000142.1:0-1485 GCA_043732505.1 Methylotenera sp. | reverse complement strand
AAATGCTTATGGTCGCAAGCCTGACTGCTTTGCTGATGGCAAATATTAGCCTTGCAGCAGAAACTGGTAGTGCGCTTAAAAATGACAGCATGCGCTTTGAACCGTTTTCAGATGCAAAAGTAACAGGTAGCTTTACTCGTGGTGAAAGCCTAGAAATCATTAAAAAACAAGGTGCTTGGTTACAAGTCAAAACTAAAAAAACTACCGGCTGGGTGCGCTTACTATCCGTTAAGCGCGGCGCATCTTCAAGCGCTGGCAATCAAACTTCAGGTGTATTAGCAGCCGCCAGTGGCCGTGCTGGTACTGGCCAAGTGGTTTCTACCACAGGCATACGTGGTTTGAGCGAGCAAGACCTCAAAGCAGCTAAATTTAACGAGACTGAAGTAAAAACATTAGAAAACTACACATTAAGCGCAGATCAGGGCAAACAATTTGCAACGGCTGGCAAGCTTAAAACCATTGCATTTGCTAATTTAAAAGCACCACAAGGGGATGCAAAATGAATATTTCAGCTCAAATGTTAAAAACGCATAAACCCTTATTAATCTCTGTGCTACTCGTTAGTTTGTTTGGCACACTAAGCTTCAACAGCGTTGCATTTGATTTTGAAGGCGCTATTAAAGATGCAGTGAAAGATGCAGTAAAAAAACAAATCGATCCGCAACCAGAATCTCCCTCAACCAATGCACCTACCTCTGAAAATACTACAGCCGCTACTGAACCTGCTTTTAATTGGAAGAATCCTAGTAAAGATGAAGAAATCGCATTGGGTCGAGAAATCTCTGGAAATTTACTAGGCGCAGCGCCGTTAGTTAAAGATGCAGCTTTGCAAAAGTATGTGAATTCAGTGGGTCGCTGGGTGGCCTCTCAATCTGAGCGCCCTGATTTACCGTGGCGTTTTGGCGTGATTGAGAGTGATGACTTAAACGCATTTGCAGCGCCAGGTGGCTACGTAATGGTCACCAAAGGTCTTTATCGCAAATTGACCAATGAAGCGCAATTAGCAGGCGTGCTCGGTCATGAGATTGGCCATATCGTTAAAAAACATCAGCTTAAAGTATTACAAAAACAACAGTTATTAAATTTTGGCGCTGCTTTATTAAGTGATACATATGCCAAAGATAACAAACTTGTCAGTAAAGCCATTGGTAGCGGTGCAGAAATTAGCGCACGTAGTTTAGATAAAAGCGCAGAATATGAGGCTGACAGATTAGGCGTGAGCTACGCGACACGCGCAGGATACGAACCGTTCGGCTTAGCTGATGTGCTACAAACCTTAGGGCAAACCAGTAAAAATGATGGTAGCGTTGCGTTGCTATTTAAAACACATCCACTACCTGATGAAAGATTAGCCGCTTTGGGCGATGCAGTTGGCAGCAAGCTGGATAACATTAAAAATGGTAGAACATTGGAAAATAGGTTTTACACGCTTAAAAACTAGTTAAAAAATAGTTTTTACTTTATTAAGTTAAAATTAAAAAGCGC
>JAYTHN010000141.1:0-1489 GCA_043732505.1 Methylotenera sp. | reverse complement strand
GGCATTGGGCACTAGGTTAGGCTTAATAGAAGCGGCTGAAGATGGTACGCTTTTTTTGGATGAGATTGGTGAGTTGCCTTTAGGTTTACAAGCCAAGTTACTAAATGTATTAGAGCGACGTGTAGTGCGCAGGCTTGGTTCTAACAAAGAGCGTGCAGTACCAGCACGTTTTATTGCTGCCACTAATCGCGATTTGCATGAAATGGCACTGAACGGACGATTCAGGCAAGATCTATATTACCGCTTAAATGTGATGAGTATCAATATGCCAACTTTGCGTGAAAGAGCTGGTGATTCAGTGTTGATAGCACGACATTTTGCTGCACAAACTTGCAGAAGATATGGTTTAGCAAGCCCCGTATTTTCAACGGATGCTGTAGCGACTATTCAACATTATTTATGGCCTGGGAATGTGCGAGAGTTACGGCATCAAGTCAGTAGGGCAATGTTGTTGTGCCATAATAGTCAAATCACTGAATCTGATTTGGCACTGCCTGCGGCAAGACTGGCAGGACAGGATGTTGCCTTTCTGACACAAAATACAAGTCAATATTACAACTTAACTGCCGATGAACTGATTGCACATCAACGTAACGAAGTTACGCTTGATGAGGCTGAAAAAACAATTTTATTGCAAGCATTAGCAGACGCTAGAAATAACGTATCAAAAGCCGCACGTAAATTGGGTATCACTCGCATGACTATGCGCTATCGTATGGATAAGCATCAGATTTAACAGGTTTCTATCCTCATAAAATCCATGATTTAAAAGCAATGATTTAAAAGCAATGATTTAAAAACGTTGGAAAACTGACGTAAAAATCACTGCATGGTATGATTCAGCTAATTAAAAATTGAAAGAATCGCATGCAAATCGGTATTCCATTAAGTCCTAATGCCACTCGTGTAATGTTACTTGGTAGTGGCGAACTCGGTAAAGAAGTCATCATTGCGCTACAACGTTTAGGTGTTGAAGTGATCGCTGTTGACCGCTACGAAAATGCACCTGGTCATCAAGTAGCGCATCGTGCTTACACGATAGATATGACAGATGATAAAGCATTACGTGATTTAATAACATTAGAAAAACCGCATTTAATCGTGCCAGAAATCGAAGCACTTAACACCAACACTCTTGCCGATATTGAAGCTGCTGGTATCGCAACGGTAATTCCTACAGTAAAAGCAGTGCAACTTACGATGAACCGTGAGGGTATTCGCCGCTTGGCTGCTGAAGAACTTCAATTGCCTACTTCTCCTTATGCATTCGCCAAAAGTGCCGCTGATTTGCAAAAGGCAATCGATGCTGGCATAGGTTACCCATGCTTCATTAAGCCTACCATGTCATCTTCTGGCAAAGGGCAATCACGTATTACTAATGCTTCTGAAGTGAAAGCCGCATGGGATTATGCAGCTACTGGCGGTCGTGTAAATCAAGGCGTGGTAATTGTAGAAGGGCAGATTGATTTTGATTACGAGATTACCTTAT
>JAYTHN010000140.1:0-1492 GCA_043732505.1 Methylotenera sp. | reverse complement strand
ATTTCTTATCTATCTTATGACGAGCATGGAAAAGTATTGACCGAAAAGACATCCAATGGCTTTGAATGTGACTATACAAGAGACAGTTTTGGCAATGTTTTGACATATAAGAATAGTAAGGGTCGTTATTCGAAGTACACGCGAGATGCGCTGGGCAATCAACTCAACTATGCTGCCGTTAATATCTAATCATTGCATCCGTTACTGGATGCAATTTTTTTGCCTATTTTTTAAGGTGCGGTGTGCGGGCTATTACTCATAGACAGCTAACTTTCTAGCTAAATATGGAGAAAACCCTATGCACATCAATACAACACACACCAAATTGCAGATTTTCTCGCACGTGAAGGTGCTTATGGACAATATAGAAGCAATTAATAGCGAGGACTACAAAGTAACCGTAATCAAAAGCGAAAAAGCAATGAAAGGGAAGATAGCGCTCAAACTTAATCTTGATCGTGATAAAAATCTCATTGCCCAACTAGTAAATGGTGAAAGAAAACTCAATCAGGCAGAAGCAATTACTTTAATCGGCAGCATCTATAATTAGCTCACTGGCGCTAAAATAAGCGATTCTGCTATTTGGGCGGTTGATTATCATGACGCAGAAAAAGACAACAATCGCTAACTGCTTTTACTTTAATGAAAAAAATTTCAACATTCTTAACCGATGTTGGATTTTTTGGGTATCTCAAGATTTAATAATATCAAAGTGTGTTCATACTTCATGAAAATCACTACGGTGCATTCATGAATGCAAATAGTGTGTTAAATCTCAGTCAGCGCACAATGTAATCAATCTAACAGGACATAATGTCAGTTCAAACAAACAACAACATTGGAGAATTATTATCTGGACTACACCAGCTGCTACTGAAATGCGTTTTGGCTTTGAAGTAACAATGTACGTAATGAACAAGTAATTCGAACTACCTAGTGAAAAGCCTATTCAAAAGTGAATAGGCTTTTTTTATGTCTGGCGCTTGCTTACTTAAAGCGCCTAAAAGATCCTGTCACTACACCCCATATTTCAAAACTCATACTCTCTGTAATCTGAATCGGTGAGTACGCACCAGTCGCATTCGCTGGTAATAAACGGATTGAACCGTCTTTGTGGCGGCTTAACGTTTTAATCGTAAATTCACCATCAATCACCGCCAGCACAATGTCGCCAATAGAAGCGATCTTTGAGCGATCTACTACTGCCTTATCATTCGGTAATAAACCCAAATCCATCATTGAATACCCTTGTACGGTCACAAAGAACGTCGCGTCCTTTTGATCAATCAGAAACTTACTAGGATCTAATCGCTTTTCTACATGTTCTTCAGCTGGACTAGGAAATCCTGCAGAGACTTTGGAGGAATATAAGGGTAGCTTAATGGGTTGCGTATTGAATGCAGGTAATTCAAACTCAGTAATGCTGTCGAGGTTTGTGATGAGTTTTTTACGTAGATAGACTGCTAGGAAGTCTTTGATAATGGGTGCTTGG
>JAYTHN010000139.1:0-1494 GCA_043732505.1 Methylotenera sp. | reverse complement strand
TTACACTTTTCTCTTTGTCTGCTAATAAACGTAAGTTTTCCGCATCAGAATATTCATTTTGAAGTTGACTGCAACTTAAACCTGCATCACCAGGCTTTCCCCACAGAATATATGCGCTAAAGCGCATTATTCTGAGTGAAAGTACACGGCGGCCTTTTTTAATAGATCTCGCTCTTCTGTGGTACGTTTTAAAGCCGCATTGAGCCTAGCGACTTCTTGTTTCAAAGCCGCCACATCTTTACTAACCGCAGGGTGCTGTTGTAGGTTGGCATCGTGCGTCCACTTATAGAGGCTTTTGGTTGATACACCGAGCCGTTTGGCTACGTCGGCCATATCATGACCTCGTTCAGTGATTTGCTTGATTGCTTCAGCCTTAAATTCAGCTGTGTATCTGATACCTCTCATTTAACTTTCTCCGTTTCAATTTCGACATTATGATATGTCTATCAAAGTGGGTGAAGTCCACTAAGCCTAACTAAGTATATGGTGTACATTGCAACACCACTATTCTCAAATAAATTAACCGTTGAAGAGTTGGAGCTCTGCCGCTTAATAAAAAATGGATCAGTAGACGATGAATTATGATTAATGCGCACAAGGCTAGACGGGTTTTAGATGCTGAATATCTAGCCAATGGCAATCCAGAGTTAGAAGAAGTGACTCAAAATGATGGTGGCGGTGCAATAGTCCCGCGCGAAACGCGTAAAGGAAAGTCAAAGATTACAACGCTATTGTTGGCAGAACTACTGGACGTATTGAATCTTTAGAAAAAATAAGATTGATATTAAACAATGGAGATGCAAAAATTGGAATAGAAATTAATGGCTTTGAAGTCATTGAGTATGATGATTAGCAACTTAATACTGGCTTGCTTTAAAACATTGGCCGACTATAAAGCGTAAATTTTTCTTTAAGGGCTGATATGTAAAACAAAGCTCATGGAAGGCAATAAACTTATAAGAAAAATTAAGCTAATTCTCTCAACTAAAAAACATATAACGTTTCGTTATTAAGATTAAGTTGGTCATCACATGATTTTTTTATTAATTTCAATTTCTGCTGACAACCAGTAATCTTCTGGAGAACGTGTGAAGCTGTCACTTTCAGCAATATTGTAAGCTTTAATTTCTACTATCCTATGCTTCTCAAGTATATAAGCTACAGGTAGCTTAATACAAACGGGTGTATTCTCTTCTGGATCAGTTATATTTGATTCCGATTTTTTCATGGTATTTAAACTAAAAATTAATTCTCATCTTTATTTGATTTGATCTTAGTCGATAATTTTGATACCGTATGTACGTTACTCCACTTAGCTAGATAAACATTTACTTCTAATCCATAATAAAATATGTCACGTCAATTTTTTTCTTGAAAGTAATCAATTTAAAGTAGATTTATTTATTTTTCACAGATTGATTGATGCGCTTTATATCAAGTCAATAGAAATTAAGAAATGCAAGTGCATATGACCAAATTAATCAATCGAATTGA
>JAYTHN010000138.1:0-5305 GCA_043732505.1 Methylotenera sp. | reverse complement strand
TTTTGCAAGAGCCGCTAGACCCCAGCATAGAGAAAAATTCACCTTCCGCCACGGCAATAGAAACGTTATCAACAGCCCGCACTATTTGTTTGCCATCGCCATAATGTCGACTGACGGAAGAGAACTCAACAGCAATTGTCATAAATTTTACTTGGCAACTAGCTGCCGCACCAATTATCTACCGCACATGATGGCAATATAATCAGCGGTCCAGCGGCTATATGTTACACAGCCTTCTGCTAATGAACATTTACCTTGTGGTGTTTTCCAGAATTTAATTTCAGTAAAGCGGTTAAAGCCAATGTCGCCACAGAAATCGCTACCGCCTGGTGCTTTGGTTTTACAAGTGCTGGGCACGGCAGGGTTGGAGCCAAACCATTTAGCTAAGCCTGATTGTAAGTTTGGGTTAAGTGAATGTTCCATCCATTTATAAGCGCAATTCACATGCTGGGCTTTGGCTGCCAACATCGTGGTATCTGCCCAGCCAGTTGCCCCTTCTGTTGGAATCACTGAAGCAATGGGTTGATTTTCAGTTTTCAATCCATTCACTTGATACGGTCACGCGTCAGAGACGACTACGCCTTCTTTTTTAAAGTCAGTCTTTTGTACCGCAACATCATGCCAATAACGATGGGTCAGCGTTTTTTGCTGTCTAAGCAATTTCAACACTGTAGCATATTGCTTTTCATTTAACTCATACGGATCTTTAATGCCTAACGCAGGATCTTTTTTCATCAGATAAAGTGCGGCATCGGCAATGTAAATCGGCCTATCATAAGCTTCCACGCGACCTTTGTTGGGTTTCCCAGCAGGTAGATTTTGCGGCTCGAACACCTCAGCCCAAGAGGTAGGCGCAGTTTTGAAAGTTTGCGTGTTGTACATCAACACATTAGCCCCCATTGATAAGTCACACCATAATGTTTACCTGCTACGGTATTCCAAGCAGCATTTTGTAATCTCGGATCAAGGGTTTTCCATGATGGAATAAGGCTGGTATTGATTGGCTGTATTTTTTTACCAGCCATTAATCTTAAGCTTGCATCGCCTTAAGCGGTGATTATATCGTAGCCACCTTTATTCATCAATGACACCATTTCATCTGAAGTGCTGGCAATTTAACGTTTACTTTGCAGCGAGTTTCTTTTTCAAAATCAGTGACCCAGTCGTTATTTTTATCAGATTCACCACGCTCTAAGTAGCCTGGCCAAGCGATGACATCTAACTTGCCTTCACCTTTGCCAATTTTTGTGAGGACGTCTGCTTGGGCGCTATAGGTAGTGGTAACGAGTAACCCAGTTGAAAGTGTCGCAATTAAGATTTGTTTAGCTTGCTTAAATTGGCGGGATGTTCGATTAAGAGAAGATGTCATTCTTAAGCTCCTATAAAGTTTAAAAACTTTTGCGAAAAACTAAAAATGCAAGTTTATTATTTTCTTAAATTGGTAATGTTACAAGAGCTATTTTGATTATTTCAGTAGAGCCATATAATGTTGGCAGGTAAATTTCATTCATGCCCATTTTCTTGTAGTGGTAGCGCAAACCCTTCTTTTACCTCTTCCATCACGATATAACTTCTGGATTCTTGCGCACCTGGTAACGTGAGTAAAATATCTCCCAGTAAGCTTCGGTAATCAGACATTTGAGCGATGCGCGCTTTAATCAGGTAATCAAAATCACCAGAGACTCAATGGCATTCCAACACGCTGGGCAACTTGAGAATATCCTGCTTGAATTTGCTGAAAATCGTGCCAGATTTGGTCGACAGTTTTAATTCTACAAACACCAATAACCCTAACCCTAGCCCGTGCGGGTTAAGTCGAGCATGGTAACCAAGTATCACACCTTCTTTTTCCAGTGTTTTTACCCGTTCGCCACAAGGCGTGACGGAGAGCCCGACACGTTCTGCAAGTTCAGTAATCGGGATACGTGCTTTTTCTTGCAACACCGACAGTATTTTCATGTATATGCGGTCAAGCTCACGAACTGCATGGGTGCGAATACGCATGGAATTTTCCTATGATTTAATATGTCTTAATAGTCTATTGCTATTATGAAACTTAAATTTAGATTAAATCACTTATTTTGATAAATAATTAGTGATATTCACTATTAATATAAGTTAATTAGGTTAAATTAATAGGTAATTAAAAAATAAACTATTCATAAATTCTTTTTTATATTTTTTTCTATAACTTTTCATGCTGTAGTCTTTATTAATGTAATTTTCTAAAGGTACTGTGATGCGAGTGCTTATATTAGGATCGGGCGTTGTGGGGGTCACCAGTGCCTATTATTTGGCAAAAAAAGGCTTTGACGTCACGGTAATCGATCGCCAGCCTAACGTAGGCTTAGAAACTAGTTTTGCCAATGCTGGGCAAATCTCGCCTGGCTATTCAGCGCCTTGGGCGGCTCCAGGCGTACCAACCAAAGCTGCCAAATGGTTGTTGCAGCGTCACTCACCTCTCGCAGTAAAGCCAGACGGCACGCTCTGGCAACTGCAATGGACTCTCAAGCTTTTACAAAACTGTACTGCAAAACGCTATGACCTTAACAAAGAGCGCATGGTACGTTTGGCAGAATATAGCCGTGATTGTCTAGACACCTTACGCGGCGAGATTGGCATCAGCTACGAAGCCCGAACGCAAGGCACGCTGCAAGTGTTTCGCACCACTAAACAGTTAGCCGCAGAAGCAAAAGATATTGCCGTCTTAAGCAGGTTAGGCGTGCCATTCGAGCATCTTGACCCAGAAGATTGTGTATTGGTTGAACCTGGCTTGGCTGCAGTTAAAGGTAAATTGCTAGGTGGCTTGCGTTTACCTAATGATGAAACAGGTGACTGCCAACTTTTTACTAACCAGCTAGCCATTAAAGCCCAAGCGCTAGGTGTGAAATTTATTCATAATGTAACGATTGATAAATTAATCACTGCAAATAATAAATTAATCAGTGTTGAAGTGACTACTGAAAATGGCAAAGAAACGCTACAAGCAGACCAATATGTAGTCGCGCTTGGCAGCTACTCCCGTGAGTTATTGCTAGGTTTAGGCTTGCAAATACCCGTGTATCCCGTAAAAGGGTATTCGCTAACGGTGCCAATTATTAATGATGCATTAGCGCCCGTTTCTACGGTGATGGATGAAACTTACAAAGTCGCGATTACGCGCTTTGATAACCGCATTAGAGTCGGTGGTATGGCGGAATTGGCAGGCTTTGATTTGAGTTTAAATCCACGTCGCCGTGAAACTTTAGAGATGGTCTTGAATGGCTTGTTTCCCAATGCTGGAGCTACCTCAAAAGCCAAGTTTTGGACAGGTTTGCGCCCAATGACGCCAGACGGTATGCCTATTATTGGTCGCGCTTCTAATGCGCCTCAGCATGATAATGTGTGGCTCAATACTGGTCACGGCACATTAGGTTGGACGATGGCTTGCGGCTCTGGACAAGTATTGGCGGATTTATTGGCTAATCAGCAGACGGCGATTCAAAGTGACGATTTTGCGCTAAATCGGTACAATCGTGCTCATTCTACTCAACAATACCAACTATCTAATGGTTCACTCCGCACTTGATACCGAACCACTTACTCAAAAGACGCTGGATACCGACTTTCGTCGGTATGACAGTTTTAGAGGTATAAATTAAATAATGTCTCGCCCTGCAATCGTCCACATTCGCCTAGATGCTTTTAGGCATAATTATCGTATCGCCAAACGATTCCACGGCGACAAAGCGCTTGCTGTGATTAAAGCCAATGCGTATGGGCACGGCGCGGTGCAATGTGCTAAAGCGTTAGAAAATGAGGCAGATGGCTTTGCCGTCGCAGCGATTGAAGAAGCCTTACAATTGCGTGCGGCCGGGATTACTGCGCCAATTTTATTGCTAGAAGGTTTTTTTGAAGCAGCGGAATTGCCCGATATTGTGGTGAATAATATATGGATAGTCGTTCATCATCTATGGCAGGTAGAGATTTTACTCGCCGCTAAGCTGATTAAACCGTTACAGATTTGGCTCAAGATGGATAGTGGCATGCACCGTGTAGGTTTGTCGCCAGCTGAATATAATAGTGCGTATTTGCGCCTGAATGGCCACCAGAACGTAGCAAAAATGGTACTGATGAGTCATTTTGCTAATACGGATAATCTAAATTCTGCACATACGCAGCAACAAATAGCAGTTTTTAAACAAACCCTGTCTGAATTGAATATAGCGAATAGCGAAATCAGTTTAGATAACTCTGCCGCAGTATTAGGCTGGCCTCAAACTCGGAATTTTCAAGATTTGGCTCAGCAAAGTTTGCCTAAAATTGTAACGCAGTGGTCACGCCCTGGCATTATGTTGTATGGTGCGAATCCGCTGTATGCGAACGCTACTTTGGCAAATCAAAAAGAGCTGCTAAAACCAGTCATGCAACTGAGTTCGCGGATTATTTCAATGCGCAAAATCATCAAAGGTGAAGCGATTGGTTACGGCAGCATATTTACTGCCGAGCGCGATACTATGGTTGGTGTAGTGGCTTGTGGTTACGCAGATGGATATCCAAGATCAGCAGTGACAGGTACGCCAATGGCGGTAGACGGAAAAATGACTAGGCTGATTGGCCGTGTTTCAATGGATATGTTATTTGTCGATTTAACCGATATTCCAACAGCCGCCATAGGCAGCCAAGTAGAGTTGTGGGGCGACCAAGTGCCCGCCAATGAGGTTGCAAGCAGTGCAGGCACAATCGCTTATGAATTGTTTTGTAATGTGAAGCGCGTACAATTTAAATATTCAGACGAGCGCACTTTATGATTTAAATCATATAATTCAGATCATATAAATTCATATCATGTAAATTTACACTGCCGTCATACCAGCGAAGGCTGGTATCCAGTCAAGGTGGCGCTCACGAATAGTTTTGCGTGAATTATGTTTACGTGAATCATATTTAATTGTGAAGCAGTGAGTATTCACGTAGTCTAGATTCTCGCCTGCGCGGGAATGACGATAGGTATAGTTTTTAGCAAAGTCTAATTTTAAATAAAGGTCAGTTTATGAAAATCATTCAAGCTCCAAACGCTCCAGCCGCCATCGGCCCTTATTCACAAGCAATTGTTGTGGGCGATCTATTATTCACTTCAGGCCAAATTCCATTGCGCACAGATGGCACGTTGAATAATGGCGATATCGTAGTACAAACCACACAAGTATTAGCCAACTTAAGAGCGGTGGTTGAAGCGGCGGGCGCTGACTTATCAAAAGTAGTGAAGACCACAGTATTTCTTAAAAACTTGGATGATTTCGTTGCGATGAATGGCGTGTATGGC
>JAYTHN010000137.1:0-1512 GCA_043732505.1 Methylotenera sp. | reverse complement strand
TAATTTCAGACATTACTGAACAAACTAACATTCTAGCGTTGAATGCGGCGATTCAAGCGGCATCTGCGGGTGAGGCAGGAAGAGGCTTTACCGTGGTTGCGGAAGAGGTTCAGCGTTTGGCGGAACGTTCATCTGAAGCGACTAAACAAATTAGCGCGATTGTGAAGACGATTCAAACAGATACGAATGGTGCAGTAGCGGCGATGGAGAAAAGCACTGAGGGTGTTGTTGAGGGTGCGCGTGTTGCAGATGCTGCAGGACAGGCGCTGACTGAGATTGAAACGGTAACTACAAACTTAGCGCGTTTGATTCAATCTATTTCTGAGGCGACTAATGCGCAAACAGAATCAGCTACCATGGTATCTAACAACATGCAGATGATTCAGGAAATTACAACTCAAACAACAGAGGGCACTAAATTAACAGCAGATTCCGTTGGTCAGTTAACTGCACTAGCGGAAGAGTTACGTAACTCTGTGGCGGGTTTCAAACTGTAATTTGTACTTATTCACTACTTATATTTATGGTGTGATGCGCAAGTATTTATGCAATATGCAAACAATAAAAACAGATATATTTTACTTGGTAGATAAAGTTAGCATGAAAAAATGGCCTAAAAAAATGGGGGAGCAAAATGCCTGAATCATTTGATACGGGCCCATTATCTTGGGTAAAAGATGAGATTGATCAATCCCTGAAAAAGGTAAAACTTAGTTTTAATGCCGTGGCTGAAAAGCCAGAAGATTTTGCTTCTTTAAGATTTACTGAAACACATTTGTATCAAGTAAGTGGTGCTCTAGATATGGTGGGCCTTGTAGGCTGCAAACGTTTTTGTGCTGAAATTGAAAAGGTTACTTCTAAACTAGAGAAGCAATTAATACCTATTAGCGCCGTTACTATGGCGGACTTAATTCATGCTGTAGATTCATTGGCGCAATATTTACTAGATTTACTTAACGGCATGCCAGATATGCCAACTAGGCTTTATGCGAGCTTGAAACCACTAGTAGATTTGCAGGGTGAATCATTGGAAATTAGTGATTTGTTTTATCCAGATACCGATTTTAGTGCACCTAAAGATTTGCCTACCAATCCAATTGAGACGTCTGAATTGCCGACTTTTGTGGCTAATCAACGTGCAGTATTTCAAAAATCATTGTTAGATTGGTTACGGACTAAAGATTCACAAGCATTGAATAATATGCGTAAGTCAGTAGTAAATGTGCAACAAGTACAACAAAAAAATGCCCAAAAAACTCTTTGGTGGGTTGCTACAGCTTTTACTGAAACATTAGCGCAAGACAAAATCGCTGCACAAACTGGTGCAAAAAAACTCTGTCGTAGGTTAGATCATCAGTTACATAACATGTCGACAGGTGATGTAAAAGCACCTTCCCAATTACTTCGTGATGCACTTTACTTTGTTGCTATTAGTGATAGGAATACTGATGCGATTGCAAATGTCAAAGATTTGTTTGAGCTAGATTATGTATTACCTATACATGATCCAGC